>JAHELH010000001.1:10413-66103 GCA_024644285.1 Paracoccaceae bacterium
TGGCCGGGCAAGCGGCCGCCGCCGGTTTGATCCGCGTCAAGGAACCCGCGGGCGAACGGCCTCTAGGATTGCGGCGATGACTGGGCCCGCCGACACCACCCCGCCGCCATCCGACCTGCCCGAGGTGGGCCGGATCACGCTGCACGAGTTGCTGACAGTGCTGAAGATGGGGTTGTACGATTTCCGGCGCGCGCCGCTTTACGGCCTGTTCTTCAGCCTGGTCTACGTCGTGGCCGGATTCGCCCTGGTGATGCTGGGCGCGGATACCTTCGGCTGGACCCTGGTCGTGTCCTTGGGATTTCCCCTGGTGGCGCCGTTTGCGGCGGTGGGGCTATACGAGGTCAGCCGCCGGCTGGAGGCGGCAGAGCCGCTTGACTGGGTCGGGGTGCTGGGCGTCGTGGCGGCAGAGCGGCGCCGGCAGATTCCCTGGGTCGGGGCGATCCTGGTGATCGCGTTCCTGTTCTGGACCTTCCTGGCGCACATGATCTTCGCGCTGTTCATGGGGCTGTCGGCGATGACCAATGTCAGCTCGTCGCTGGAGATCCTGCTGACCCGCGAAGGGTTGACGATGCTGGCAGTAGAGATGGCCGTCGGCGGGGCGTTCGCGTTCCTGCTCTTCTCGCTCACGGTGGTCAGCCTGCCGCTTCTGCTGGAGAAGGAGCTGGATTTCATCACGGCGATGCTGCTCAGTCTCGAGGTGGTGAAGGCCAACCCGGTGGTGATGATGATCTGGGCGCTGATCCTGGCCAGCCTGCTGATCCTGGGAATGCTGCCGGCCTTCCTGGGGCTGTTCATCGTGCTGCCGGTGCTGGGCCATGCCAGCTGGCACCTTTATCGGCGCGCGCTGTACCACGCGGTCTGACCCCCGGCCGGGCCGACGGTCCGGAGCACCATGCCGCCATGATAGAAAGGGCGCCGCCCCTTGGCGACGCCCTATTTGGTTGTCCCTCGCTTGTCTTCGCGAATTGCGCGCTCGATGCGCTTTAGGTCTTGGCCTCGGCCGGCTTGGGCGCCGGCTGCGCCGCGGCGGCGGGGCGCGCGGCGGAAGGCGGGGCGGGCCGCTGGCCGCCGCTGCTGGACAGCGGGTCGTCCTGGCGCTGCACCGAGCCCTCGAAATGCGCACCGCTTTCGATGGCGATGGTCTTGTGGATGATGTCCCCCTCGACCCGGGCGGTCGAGGTCAGCCGGACCTTCAGACCGCGCACCCGGCCGACGATGCGGCCATTGACGACGACGTCGTCGGCCACCACCTCGCCCTTGATCGTGGCGCCCTCACCGATGGTCAGGAGGTGGGCGCGGATGTCGCCCTCGACCGTGCCCTCGACCTGGATGTCGCCCGTCGTCTTCATGTTGCCGGTCACCACAAGGTCGGCCGACAGGGTCGATGCCGGCGGCTTGGCCTTGGGAGTGGACGGCGTGAATTCCGCGCTGGGGCGCGGAGGCGCCGTCTCGGACGACGGCTTGGACTGTTCGTCCCCGGCGGGCTTGGCGCCGGGCTCGTTGATTCTGCTTTTAGAAAACATCTCTCGCTGCCTTGATGTAGGTCATCGGGTTGACGGGCTTTCCGCCGACGCGAACTTCGTAGTGAAGGTGAACGCCCGTGGACCGGCCAGTGCTTCCCATATCACCTATCCTGTCCCCGCGCGAGACCCTTTGCCCGACATTCACGCGAATTTTCGACATATGCGCATAGCGCGTCTCGATTCCGAATTCGTGCTGGATCTTCACCATCAGGCCGTAGCCCGATTGCCGTCCTGCATGAATGACAACCCCATCGGCCGTCGAATAGATCGGCGTGCCGTGGCTGGCGGCGAAATCGGTGCCGTTATGCATCCGTCCCCAGCGCGGGCCGAACCCGCTGGTGAAGCGGAACGCCGACTTCACCGGCATCGCGAACGGGGTCTTCTGCAACGCGATGCGATAGAGATTCATCCGGTCCATGCGCTCGAGGATGGAATTGGCGCGCAGGCTGTCGGGGTCGGCATCCTTGCCCTTGGTCGAGAATTTCAGCGGCGTCAGCGGGCCGCCCTGGCCGGAATAGCCGCGGCGGACGCTTTCCAGGATCGTTTCGGTGGGCAGGCCGGCGGCGCGGAACATCTTGTCCAGCGGGGTCAACGAGATGCTGACCGCATCCTCGAGCTGGCTGAAGATCTGCGCGTTTCGCTGTTCCATCATCTTGGCTTCGACGATCAGCCGATCCTTTTCCAGCGCGGCCTCGGCCGCGGCATGGGCCATCAGATCGCGCTCGGCGGCGGCGCCGTTCAGGGCCATGGCCAGGAAATCCACGGTCTTTTCGACATCCGCCGGCACCTCTTCGCCGCCATTGGCGCCGTTCGCGCCCAGATCGGCCAGCGCGACCTCTGTCTCGGCGCGGGCGGCGTCGCGTTCCTTCATGGTGCGACGCAGCGTTGCCTGTATGACGTCGATGCCGGTTTCCAGCTCTTTGCGGCGGTCTTCCGAACTGAGCAGGGCCGACTGCATCGCCGAGACCTGCGCCAGGGCAGCGTTGAAGCGTTCCTGCGCCTGGCGGGCCTCTTCGGCCCGATGGTCGCGGTCCTGCGAAAGGGCGTTCAGCCTCTGTTCGTAAAGCGCCTGCTCGCGCGCGGCCTGATCGCGCAGGCTGCCCGAGCCGATGCTGTCCATCAACAGGATGGCGGTGGCGATGATGGTCCAGGCGACGAACGCCGTGCTGCCGGTCCAGGCGACGAGTTGCGTACCGGGGCCCAGCCGGATGAACTTCGTTTCGTTTTCCGAACGCAGGAAGATGCGTTGCTCCGGAAAGGCACGCTCTAGCGCGGCGTGCAGGCGATGGCTGAGTCCGATTCTCACAAGTCGAAGTCCCTGTTGCCCCATCCCTTTTCAGACCCGCCGCCGTCCCGGGAGCCGCAGGTTTCGGTTTGCTTAGCGACGCGTTCACGTATTCGCAACAATTTTGGCCAAATGCCCGTGATCACGACGCAAATTTGGTTACCATTGGCAATAAACCGCCGATCGCAGGCCTCAATTGCGGCCGTCTTCCGCGAGCGGCCAGTAGAAATCGGGCGGCAGACCGGCCTCGGCGCGCTTCTCCTCGTTGAACGGCGGTTTCAGCGGCCCGTGGAAATGCCGGCGCACGAGGTCGTGGAAGACCGGCTTGGGGTCGAGGTTCTTCCGGCCGCACAGGAAATGGAACCACTTGCTGCCATAGGCGACGTGGCCGACCTCTTCGGCATAGATCGTCTGCAGGGCCGCGACGGCCTGCGCGTCGCCGGCCTTTTGGAAGATGTCGATCATGCCCGGCGTGACGTCGAGGCCGCGCGCCTCCAGCACCATCGGCACCACGGCCAGCCGCGCCATCAGATCGCCCGCCGTGTCCTCGGCCGCGCGCCACATGCCGGCATGGGCCGGCAGCGCGCCGTAATGGCTGCCGCCCGCTTCAAGACAGTCGCACAGCAGGTTGAAATGTTTCGATTCTTCATCCGCCGCCTTCACCCAGTCATCGTAGAAGCCCAGCGGCATCGGCACCGCGGCAAAGCGCGCGATCACGTCCCAGTGCAGGTCGACCGCGTTCAGTTCGATATGCGCCACGGCGTGCAGCAGCGCGATGCGGCCCTCGGGCGTGCCGGGCCTGCGCCGCGGCACGTCGCGCGGCGCAAGCAGGACCGGGCGGTCGGGCCGGGCGGGGCGCGGCGGCGGATCGGCACGGCCGATCTCGACCACATCGCCCGCGGCCCGCGCCGCAGTCCAGGCGGCGGCGTGGCGGTGCGACAGGGCGGTCTTGGCGCGGCCATCGGCGGTGGTCAGAACCTCGACCGCGGCGTGCGCCAGCGCGATCAAAGCGCGCGCACCGTGTCGAGCACCTCGTCGACATGTCCGGGCACGCGCACCTTGCGCCACTCACGCAGGACGCGGCCATCCGGGCCGATCAGAAAGGTCGACCGCTCGATCCCCATGAAGGTCTTTCCGTACATCTTCTTTTCGGCCCAGACGCCGTAGCGTTCGCACACATCGCCTTCGGCGTCGGACAAGAGCGTCACGCCCAGCTTGTGCTTGTCGCGGAACTTGTCGTGCCTGGCGACCGGATCCTTGCTGACGCCAAGCACGCGGGCGCCGCGGGTTTCGAACTCGCCCATCCGGTCGGTGAATTCCACTGCCTCGCGGGTGCAGCCCGACGTATCGTCCTTGGGGTAGAAATACAGCACGACCGGATGGCCTTGAAGGTCGGAAAGCGTGACGTCGCCGCCACCGTCGCGGGGCAGGGTGAAGTCCGGGGCGGGCTGGCCGGTGAGAGTCATGGCAAACGTGTTCCTTGATGTTACTATCGTGGCGTTCAGTTCTAGGCAGGTTCTCGCGCAGTTAAAGGCCCGAGATGCGGGGATCGCCGAAGCGGAGGCGCATGGGCGACACGGCCAGCAATTCACCCGACGCGGCGGGCGCGCGCAAGCCGCGCTACCGGCGCAAGCGGTTCTGGTTCGGGCTGTTCCTGATCTTCGCCGCCATCGGCCTGGCGGGGCTGGTCCTTTCAGCCACCGGGGTTTCGGTCAGCGTGCCGGACTGGGCCACCCGCAAGCTGGAGGACCGGATCAACGCGGAATTCGACGCCGGCCGCGTGTCGATCCGCGACGTGCGCCTGATGGTCGATCCGACGGGCCGGCCGCGCGTCCGGATGAACGATGTCGGGCTCTACGACCGGCGCGGGGTGGAGATGGCGCGCCTGAACGAATTGCGCGTCCGGTTCGCCGCACGGGACCTGATGCGCGGCCAGGCAACGATGAAGACGTTGCGCCTGTCCGGCGCGCAGATCACCATGCGACGGCGCACGAACGGCGAGTTCGACCTGTCGCTGGGCGACGCCGGGGCCGGGGCGACGGGGGATCTGGCGGCGATGCTGGACGGGCTTGACCGGGCGTTCGCCGATCCGGCGCTGGAGGCGCTGGACGAGGTCACGGCTGACCAGGTGACGATCACGCTCGAGGACAGCCGCTCGGGCCGCATCTGGCAGGTGACGGATGGCGAGATCAAGCTGAAGCAGTCCGAAGACAGCCTTGACCTTACGGTCTCGGCGGACGTGTTCAACGGCACCGAGGAACTGGCGACGGCGGTGATCGGGTTCACGACCGAGAAGGGGTCGCCCAAGGCCAGCCTGACCGCCACCTTCGAAAACGCCGCTGCGGCGGACATCGCGGCGCAATCGCCGGTTCTGTCGTTCCTGTCGTTGCTCGACGCGCCGATTTCCGGCGCGCTGCGCGCCACGCTCGACGCCGAGGGCACGCTCGACGGGCTGGCGGGCACGCTGGAGGTTGGCGGCGGGGTGGTGCAGCCGGAACCGGGAACCAGGCCCATCGTCTTCGATGGCGGGCGCGCCTATGTCGCCTATGACGCCGCCGACAACACGATCGCGCTCAGCCAGGTCTCGGTGCAGACCGGCGCGGCGCGCGCCATTGCGGACGGGCGCGCCTTTCTGGGCGATTTCGAGGCCGGCTGGCCTGCAACCCTGGTCGGTCAGTTCTCGCTGGCCGACGTCGAGATCGAGCCGGAAGACGTGTTTTCCGAACCGATGCGGTTCGCCAAGGGCGCGGTCGATTTCCGCCTGCGCCTCGATCCGTTCGCGGTCGAAGTCGGCCAGGTGGCCCTGATCAACGGCGATCAGCGGTTTTCGGCCCGCGGGCGCATTCTGGCCGAACGCACGGGCTGGGACGTGGCAATGGATGTCGGGCTGAACTCGATCCCGCTGGAGCGCATGCTGGCGCTGTGGCCGGTGGCCGTCGTCCCCGGCACGCGCAAATGGCTGTCGGAGAACATCATATCCGGCGAGATCGCCGACGTGACCGCGGCGGTTCGGCTGTCGCCCGGGGCAGAACCGCAGATCTCGCTGAACTACGCGTTCAGCGGCGCGGACGTGAAATTCATGCGCACGCTGCCGCCGATCACCGGCGGCGCCGGCTATGCCACGCTGCAGAATACCAGCTACACCACAGTGATCGAGGCGGGCGAGATCGCGGCCCCCAATGGCGGCGCCATCGACGTGGCGGGATCGGTGTTCCACATCGCCGACGTGACGCGGAAGCCCGGGCGCGCCGAAATCACGCTGCGCACCGACAGTTCGATCACCGCGGCGCTGTCGCTGCTGGACCTGCCGCCCTTCGAGTTGATGACCAAGGCGTCCTTGGCAACCGATCTGGCCGAGGGCCGGGCGGTGGTGCGGTCGGACATCTCGTTCGATCTGCTGCCGGTCATCGAATTGCCCGGCGTTTCCTATTCGGTCGCCGGCGATCTGCTGGACGTGACCTCTGACAAGCTGGTGCCGAAGCATCCGATCAGCGCGGACAGCCTGAGCCTGAGCGCCAGCCGCGAGGGCATCACGATCGAGGGTCCGGGGCGTTTCGGCGCGGTTCCGGTGACCGCCTCCTGGAGCCAGGAATTCGGACCCGAAAGCCGCAAGGGCAGCCGGATCGAGGGGACGGTCGAGCTGAGCCAGACCATGCTTGACGAGTTCGACATCGGCCTGCCGCCCGGCTCGGTCAGTGGCAAGGGCGTCGCCCGGATCGCGGTCGATCTGAGGCGCGATGCGCCGCCGGTCTTCGCGCTGAGCTCGGACACGGCCGGGGTCGGACTGTCGCTGGCGGCCGTGAACTGGAGCAAGTCTCGCAAGCGCAAAGCCGCGCTGGAGATCAGTGGCCGTCTGGGCAAGAACCCCGCGATCGACCGGCTGTCGATCGACGCGCCGGGCCTGAAGGCCAGCGGCGTCATCGACCTGACGCCGGCGGGCGGACTGGCGCGGGCGCAGTTCGACCGGGTGCGGCTGGGCGGCTGGCTGGACGGCCCGGTCACGCTGCGCGGCCGCGGGCCGGGGCGGACCCCCGGCGTCGTCATGGGTGGCGGGTCGATCGATCTGCGCCGGGCGACCCTGGGCACGTCCGGCGGCGGACGCGGCGGCGGCGGGCCGATCGCGCTGACGCTCAACAGGCTGACGATTTCCGAAGGCATCTCGCTGACCTCGTTCCGGGGTGAGTTCCGCAACGACGTCGGGCTCGACGGCACCTTTACCGGGCGGGTGAACGGCGGCACCCCGATCCGCGGCACACTGGTGCCGACGCGGACCGGCAGCGCAGTACGCATCCTCAGCGACGATGCCGGCGGCGCCATCGCCTCTGCCGGCATCCTGCGCAACGCGCGCGGCGGCAGCATGCAGCTGACACTGAACCCGACGGGCGCCGACGGCACCTATCGCGGGCAGCTGACGGTGCGCGGCACGCGGATCATCGAGGCCCCGGCGATGACCGACCTGCTATCCGCGATCAGCATCGTTGGCCTGCTGGACCAGATGAATTCGGGCGGCATCACCATGTCCGAGGTGACGGGCGAATTCCAACTGACCCCCAACCGCCTGACGCTATACCGGTCCAGCGCCGTGGGGCCCTCGATCGGCGTCTCGCTCGACGGGTATGTGGATCTGCAGCGCGAGCTTATCGACATGCAGGGGGTAATCTCGCCGGTCTATTTCCTCAACGGCATCGGGCAGATCTTCTCACGCCGCGGCGAGGGGCTGTTCGGCTTCAATTTCCGGCTGACGGGGGCGATGCGCGACCCGAACGTGGCGGTCAACCCGCTGTCGATCCTGACGCCGGGGATGTTCCGCGAGATCTTCCGCCGCGCGCCGCCGCAGCCCCGGCAATGAAGCTTTCGGATTTCGACTTTGACCTGCCGGAGGACCGGATCGCCACGCGGCCGGCGCGGCCGCGATCCTCGGCGCGGCTTCTGGTGGCGGGACCAGACTGGATCGAGGATGCGCATGTCTTCGATCTGGGGCGCTATCTGCGGCCCGGCGACCGGCTGGTTCTGAACGACACAAGGGTCATTCCGGCGCGGCTGAGCGGGCTGCGGCACCGCGAAAGCGCGCAGGGCCCGGTGGCGGCGCGGATCGAGGCGACCTTGCTCGAGCCCGACCCGGGCGGCGGCTGGCGCGCCCTGGTCAAGCCCCTGCGGAAAGTGGAGCCGGGGGAAGAAATCATCTTTTCCAGGGATTTGTCGGCGACAGTCGAGGCGAAGGGAGACGGGCAGGCCGTGCTGGCCTTCAACCTGAGCGGTGAGAATTTCGATGCCGCCCTGGCGGAAGCCGGCGCGATGCCGCTGCCGCCGTATATCGCCGCAAAGCGCCCCGCCGACGAGGCCGACAAGCAGGATTACCAGACGGTCTGGGCGGACCGGCCCGGCGCGGTCGCCGCGCCCACCGCCAGCCTGCATTTCGACCGGCCGCTTCTGGACGCGCTGGCGGCGCAGGGCGTCGCGTTCACCCGCGTCACGCTGCACGTGGGTGCGGGGACCTTCCTGCCGGTAAAGGTCGACGACGTACGGCACCACAGGATGCACGCCGAATGGGGCGAGGTCAGCGAGGCCGCTGCGGCCGAAATCAATGCGACGAAAACCGCGGGCGGGCGGATCATCCCGGTGGGGACCACCGCGCTGCGCCTGATCGAGAGCGCGGCCCGGGCGGGACGCATCGCACCCTGGCGCGGCCCCACCGACATCTTCATCACCCCAGGCTACGAATTCCGGATCACAGACGCGCTGATGACGAATTTCCACCTGCCGAGATCGACGCTGCTGATGCTGGTCTCGGCGCTGATGGGGCGTGAGCGGATTTTGGCCGTCTACGATCACGCCATCGCGGAGGGCTATCGCTTTTTCTCTTACGGCGACGCATCGCTTTTGCTACCGGGCGAGCAGAAACGACGCCGCTGAGTCGCAACCGAACCTGCGGACGCGGCGCCGGCGCTTTCCAATTGCTCCGTCACGCGGAAAAAACCCGAGGCTGCTTGTGGTACAGGTCCTGAAAGATTCCTGGGCGTTGCTGCTCGGGATCGGTTTCCTGATGATCGGCAACGGTCTGCAGGCGACGCTGATGGGCGTGCGCGGCAATATCGAGGGCTTCACCACCTTCGAATTGTCGATCGTGACCTCGGCCTATTTCGCGGGCTTTCTTGGCGGCTCGCGGGCGACGCCGGGACTGATCCGGCGCGTCGGCCACGTGCGGGTCTTCGCCGCGCTGGGGTCGTTCATCTCGGCGGCGCTGATCCTGTTTCCGGTGCTCACCGATCCCTGGGCCTGGGCCGGGCTGCGCCTGATCATCGGGTTCGGCTTTTCCGGGGTCTACGTCACCGCCGAAAGCTGGCTGAACAACGCCACCAGCAACGAGACGCGGGGGCAGACGCTGTCGGCCTACATGGTCGTGCAGATGGCCGGGATCGTGACCGGTCAGGCGATCCTGTCGCAGGGCGATCCGTCCGGCTACATCCTGTTCATCATTCCTTCGGTCCTGGTCTCGATCTCTTTCGCACCGATCCTGCTGACCGTCGCGCCGGCGCCCGCCTTCGAATCCACCAAGCCGATGAGCCTGGTCCAGCTGTTCCACAATTCGCCGCTGACATTCATCTCGATGATCCTGCTGGGCGGCGTGTTCTCGGCGCTGTTCGGCATGGGCTCGGTCTATGCCTCTGCGATCGGGCTCAGCGTGGGGCAGGTCTCGACCTTCATCGCGATGATCTTTGTCGGGCCGATGGTGCTGCAATACCCGATCGGCTGGATCTCGGACCGGATGGACCGCCGCCGCCTGATCTTCATGGTCGCGACGGTCGGCGGCGTGGCGGCGATCGCGGGGTACCTGCTGGGCGACAGCTATACGATGCTGCTGATCGTGGCCTTCATCCTGGGCGGTACGGCAAACCCGCTCTACTCACTTGTGATCGCCTATCTCAATGACTACCTGCAGCCCGAGGACATGGCGGCCGCCTCGGGCGGGCTGATCTTCATCAACGGGCTCGGGGCCATAGCCGGGCCGATTTTCGTGGGCTGGCTGATGGGCGTGATCGGCACCGAGGGTTTCTGGCTGACCTTGGCCTTTCTGATGCTGGCCATCGCGTCCTACGCGCTGTACCGGATGACCCAGCGCGCCGCGCCCAGCGTCGAAGACACCGCGTCCTACAAGGCGGTGCTGCCGACATCGAGCCCGGTTTGGGTCGAGGCGGCAGGCGAATGGGCCATCGAACAGGCGGAAGACAACGAGAACCTGTCGGGGAACGTATAGCCGGATCTCCCCTTGTGCTGATCGATCTTGTGAACCGATGAAACACCCCGCAACAAGTTATGACCCGTGGACCGCTCTTTCCGTGCAACACTTTGACGCCGCGCGGGATTTCTTTTCTTGTCCACATTATATCTACATGCAACGCTTGGCCCATTCCTGGGGCCGATCTGAGTGAGGAATGACGAGATGTCGACACCGGAAGAGATCCTGGCCTACTGGCTGGACGAGGTGGGACAGGACGGCTGGTACAAGGGCGGCGAAGACCTGGACGCCGAAATCCGCGACAGGTTCGAAGCCGATTGGGACGCGGCGGTCGCGGGCGCCTACGGCATGTGGCTGACCTATCCCAGCGGGATGCTGGCCTACATCATCCTTACCGATCAGTTTCCCCGGAACATGTTCCGCGACACCTCCAGGGCGTTTGCCAGCGACAACCTGGCGCGCGCAGCGGCCAAGGTGGCGATCTCGCGCGGCTGGGACATGAAGATCGACGGCATGGCGCGGCAGTTCTTCTACATGCCGCTGATGCATTCGGAATGCCTGTCCGACCAGGACCGGTCCGTCCGGCTGATCAAGGAACGGATGCCCGATGGCGGCGCGGCGAACCTGGTGCACGCCAAGGCCCATCGCGAAGTGATCCGGCTGTTCGGGCGCTTCCCGACGCGCAACGCGGCACTGGACCGCAACACGACGCCGGACGAGGCCAACTTCGTGAAGACCGGCGGCTACCGCAAGGCGCTGGAGATGGTCAGCGCGGCCTGAGACGCACGCCTGTTGCGAACCCGCAAGCCCATGAACTAGCCTCTGCCCGAGTGAGGTTCAGGAGGGATCGCGATGGCCAATTCCCGTTTCGACATGATCGTCATCGGAGCGGGTCCCGGCGGCTATGTCGCCGCGATCCGGGGCGCGCAGCTGGGCCTTTCCGTCGCCATCGTCGAACGCGAGCATATGGGCGGCATCTGCCTGAACTGGGGTTGCATTCCGACCAAGGCGATGCTGCGGTCGGCGGAGATGTTTCACCTGATGCAGCGGGCCGGCGAGTTCGGGCTGCGCGCCGATGGCCTTGGCTTCGATCTCGATGCGGTGGTCAAGCGCTCGCGCGGGATCGCCAAGCAGCTCAATGCCGGCGTCGCGCATCTGATGAAGAAGAACAAGGTGCGTGTCTTCATGGGCGCCGCCTCGGTTGCCGCGCCGGGCAAGGTTCGGGTGGCGACCGGGGAGGGGACCGAGGACCTGGCCGCGCCGGCCATCGTTCTGGCCACCGGGGCGCGGGCGCGCGAATTGCCGGGGCTGGAGGCGGACGGCGATCTGGTCTGGACCTACAAGCACGCGCTGACACCCCCGCGCATGCCGAAAACGCTGCTGGTCATCGGCTCGGGCGCGATCGGAATAGAATTTGCGAGTTTTTACAATGCCCTGGGCGCCGATGTTACAGTAGTCGAGGTGTTGGATCGCATCTTGCCGGTCGAGGATGCCGAGATATCGGCATTGGCGAAGAAGAGCTTTCAGAAGCAGGGCATGACGATCCTCGAAGCAGCCACGGTTAAGTCGCTGGACAAGGGCGGGAAAAAGGTCACGGCGCATATCGAGACAGGCGGGAAGACCGAGACCCGGGATTTCGATACGGTCATCTCGGCCGTGGGGATCGTCGGCAACACCGGAGATCTGGGGCTGGAAGAACGGGGCGTGCGGGTAGAAAAGACGCATGTGGTGACCGACGCGCATTGCCGGACCGGGGTCGAGGGGATTTACGCCATCGGCGATCTGGCCGGTCCGCCCTGGCTGGCGCACAAGGCCAGCCACGAGGGGGTGATGGTGGCCGAGTTGATCGCGGGCGGCGCGCCGCATCCGGTGGCGCCCGAAGCCATCGCCGGGTGCACGTATTGCCAGCCGCAGATCGCCAGCGTCGGGCTGACCGAGGCACGGGCGGCAGAGCAGGGGCGCGAGGTGCGCGTCGGACGATTTCCGTTCATCGGAAACGGCAAGGCGCTGGCTCTGGGCGAGCCGGAGGGGCTGATCAAGACGGTCTTCGACGCGGCGACCGGCGAATTGCTGGGGGCGCACATGATCGGGGCCGAGGTGACGGAACTGATCCAGGGATACGTCGTGGGCCGGCAGCTAGAGACGACCGAGGCCGAACTGATGCAGACTGTGTTTCCGCATCCGACCCTGAGCGAGATGATGCACGAAAGCGTGCTGGCGGCTTACGACCGGGCGCTGCACATCTGAACGCCCGCCGGACAGCCGACGGGGATAGCCGCCGCCAATGGCAGCGGAAAAGCAAGAAATCGTTTTCCGACGGAGCCTTAGCGGCCCCAGCTGCGCACCGCGCCGCAATCCATGTGGACGAAGTTCGACTTCGAGTAACTGCCCACGCCGCCCGCCGCGCAGGCCGCGGCAGCCTTGGCCATCTGATTGACCGAGCGCGACTTCAGCCGAAGGTCGGCCGCCTGGCCTTTCAGGTGCAGCGAGTTCTTGGCGACCCCGCGTGACCGGCGCCGCAGCATCGCGTTGGTCTGCGGCGAACGGTAGCCGGACAGCAACATGTACGGCTCGTTCACGTCGAGAAGATTGTGGGATGCCGCCATGATGTCGACCGTGCGCGCATCCATCGACTTGGACTGATCGGTGCGCCAGTCGCGCATGAAGTAGTTGATTTCCTTCAGGACCTCGGAAATGTATTCGCCCTCGATCCAGTAAATCGTGTCGATGCTTTCGCCTGTGCGGCCGGAATACATGCGGATCCGGCGAATGTCGCCCGCTCCGCGGAGAAAGCCTGCCGCATTGGTGAAATTCGGTGCTGCGATCAGTGTCGTTGCCGCAAACGCACCCAATAGCGCACGCCTCGAAAGGCCCGTCGATTGATGTGGAGTCATGTGTTGCGCGTCCCGTCCGCTCTGCCATTCGCCGCTTTTGCTAGCGGCCTCCGGTTGCTGCCTCATCCCCAGGCGCGCTTGGTTTATGGCACACACAAATCCGTTAACCAAGACTTCCGGTCCGCCATTTCCCAAGACACGCGGGAATCGGCGGAATATTGCCAAGAAATTGGTTCGGACTCCGTTAACAGACCGCGCAATTCGAGACGTATTTGAGGCGTTGCTTTCGAGGCACAGGGTACGAATTGACCGAATTGTGATGGACAGTACAGTAAGTTAGTGCGTTAGCGTCAGTGCGGGGCCGGTGCGGGCCACCGATCAGGGAAAGGGTACGAGAATGCGTTTTGTCTACCGGTTGCGGCTTGATCGGGCGGTTGTGGCGCTCGCAATTGCGCTGGCCGTCGCAATGACGACGACGCTGCCGGCGCGGGCGCAGATCACGCCTTTCATGCAGTCGGTGGCGGAAACCGCGGCCAAGGATGACGCCATCGCCGCGTTCTACCGGGCCAACGCCTACCAGCCGCTTTGGACCGGAATGGACGCGCAGGGCGCGGCGCGCCGCGCGGCGCTGTTCTCGGCCCTCAAGCAGGCCGGCGACCACGCCCTGCCGGTGGGACGCTACCAGGTGGATCGGCTGATGGCGGACTTGCGCGACATCCGAAGCGAACGCGCACTGGGCCGGGTCGAGGTCGAGTTGTCCCGCGCGTTCCTCAGATACGCCCGTGACATGCAGTCCGGCGTGCTGACCCCGAAACGGGTCGACAGCGGCATTGTCCGCGACGTGCCGCTTCGGAACCGGACCGAGCTGCTGCAGGCCTTCGCCGCGGCCGACCCGGTGACCTTCCTGCACACGCTGCCGCCGAGATCGCCCGAATACGCCCGCCTGATGAAGGCCAAGGTGATGCTCGAGAAGCGGCTCGGGCGTGGCGGCTGGGGACCGCAGGTGCCTGCCAGGGCGCTGGAGCCGGGCGACAGCGGCAACGCGGTCGTCGCCCTTCGCAATCGGCTGATCGCGATGGGCTACATGCGGCGCAGCGCGTCCGCCAGTTACGACGCGGCGGTGGAGAAGGCCGTGCAGCAATACCAGCACGACAACGGGCTGCAGATCGATGGGGTCGCCGGGCCAGGCACCATGACCGAGATCAACAAGCAGATCGAGGACCGCCTGCCCAGCATCATCGTGGCGATGGAGCGCGAGCGCTGGATGAACATTCCGCGCGGCAAGCGGCACGTATGGGTGAACCTCACCGATTTCACCGCCGCGATCGTGGATAACGACCAGGTCACGTTCAAGACGCGCTCGGTTATCGGCAAGAACACGTCGGACCGGCGCTCGCCGGAATTCTCCGACATGATGGAATACATGGAGATCAACCCGTACTGGAACGTGCCGCGGTCGATCTCGGTGAAGGAATACCTGCCGAAAATGATCGCGACCGGCGGAGGCTCGGCGCGCCACCTGCAGCTGGTCGACCGGCGCGGACGCGTGGTGAGCCGGGGCTCGGTGAACTGGAGAGCCGTCACCGCGCGCAGTTTCCCATTCGACCTGCGCCAGGCCCCCAGCCGAAGCAACGCCCTGGGATTGGTGAAGTTCATGTTCCCCAATCCTTACAACATCTATCTGCACGACACGCCTGCCAAGTCGCTGTTCCAGCGCGAGGTCCGCGACTTCTCGCACGGCTGCATCCGGCTGAACGACCCGTTCGATTTCGCGTACACGCTGCTGGCGCCGCAGACCGACAATCCGGTCGAGTTCTTCCAGAGCCGCCTGCGCACCGGTCGGAACATCCGGGTCAATCTGGAGACCCCGATTCCGGTGCATATCGTCTACCGGACCGCCTTTACCAACGCCAAGGGGCGGCTGAATTTCCGCCGCGACGTCTATGGCCGCGACGCCCGGATCTTCGACGCGCTGATCGGCGCCGGGGTGGTCTTGGGGACGTATCCCAGCTAGATCTCCGGTCACCCCGCGGCGTCGTCCTGCGCGCCGGGCGGATTTTCCGGAGGGATCATGGCCGGCTATTCCATTGCAGAAATCGCCGAGGCGCTGGGTGCGCAGGTGCTCGGCGACGGCGGTCTGACCATCGACCGGGCGGCAGAGCCCGCCGATGCGGGGCCGGACGATCTGGCGCTGGCGATGGACCCGAAATATGCCGACGGTCTGGCACAGGGTCGCGCCCGCGCCGCCATCGTATGGGACGGGGCTGACTGGCAGGCCTTGGGATTGCTGGCGGCCATCGTCGTGCCGCGCCCGCGCTATGCGATGTCGGGTCTGACGCAGCTGCTGGACCCGGGGCCCGAAATCGCCCCTGGCATCCATCCCAGCGCGGTGATCCATCCGGACGCTTTCATCGGGACCGGCGCGGCCATCGGGCCGTTCGTCGTCGTCGGCCGGGGCGCGCGGATCGGGGCCAATGCCCGGATCGCCAGCCATGTCAGCATCGCCGAAGAGACGGTGATCGGTGACGATGCGCTTCTGCATGCCGGCACCCGGATCGGCGCACGCGTCCGGATCGGCGACCGGCTGATCGCCCAGCCCAGCGCGGTGATCGGCTCGGACGGGTTTTCCTTTGTCACGCCCGAGAAATCCCGTGCAGAGGCCGCGCGCGAGACCATGGGCGACGCCGGCGACGCCAAGATGCAAAGCTGGACGCGCATCCATTCGCTGGGCTCTGTGGTGCTGGGCCACGACATCGAGGTCGGCGCGAATGCCTGCATCGACGCCGGCACGATCCGCGCCACGCGGATCGGCGACGGCACCAAGATCGACAATCAGGTGCATGTGGCGCACAACTGTATCGTCGGGCGCGACTGCCTGTTCGCGGGGCAGGTGGGGATCGCCGGATCGGTCACGATCGGCGACAACGTGATCCTCGGCGGGCAGGTCGGCGTGGTCGACAACATCTTCATCGGCGACGGCGTCGTCGCCGGCGGCGGCACCATCATCCTGTCAAACGCGCCGGCCGGCCGTGTCTTGCTGGGATATCCGGCGGTGAAAATGGACACCCATGTCGAAACCTACAAGGCGCTGCGGCGCCTGCCGCGGCTGGCCAGGCAGGTTGCCGAGTTGCAGAAAGCGGTTTCAAAAGCCGGCACGAGCGACTAAATCACGCGCAAAGCTGGCGCGAGAGACCGATGCCTGACGACGTGCAAGACAAGGTAATCCGGATTCTGGCCGACCAGGCCATGCTGGAGCCCGAGGATATCGAGATGAACCAGGCGCCGGCCGATCTGGGCATCGACTCTCTGGGCCTGGTCGAGGCGATCTTTTCGATCGAGGAGACCTTTGACGTCTCGGTCCCGTTCAACGCCAACGAACCCGAAAAGAGCGAGTTCGACATCTCGACCGTCGCCGCCATAGTCGATGCGGTCCGTGACCTCGTGAGACAGCAGAAGGCATGAAGCGCGTCGTCATTACCGGCGCGGGCACGATCAATGCGCTGGGTCACAACGCTGCCGACACGCTGGAGGCGATGCGCGAGGGCCGCTGCGGCATCGGCGAGCTAGACATCCGCGACGTCGACCGGCTGGCGGTGCGCATCGGCGGCCAGGTGAAGGGTTACGACGAGCACGCCCATTTCAACCGGCAGCAAATCGCGCTTTACGACCGTTTCACGCAGTTCGCGCTGATGAGCGCGCGCGAGGCGATCGGGCAGTCGGGCCTGAGCTTCGAGGGCGCGCTTGCGGCGCGCTCGGGCGTGGTGCTGGGAACCTCCGGCGGGGGTCTCACCACCCAGGACGAAAATTACCGGGCGGTCTATGAAGAGGGCAAGAACCGGGTGCATCCCTTCGTGGTGCCGAAGCTGATGAACAACGCGGCGGCCAGCCACGTGTCGATGCAGTGGAACCTCAAGGGACCGTCCTTCACCGTGGCCACAGCCTGCGCCTCGTCGAACCACGCGATGGGGCAGGCCTTCATGCTGATCCGGTCCGGCATGGCCGACGTGATGATCACTGGCGGCTCGGAATCGATGTTGTGCTTCGGCGGTGTCAAGGCGTGGGAAGGCCTGCGCGTGATGTCCAAGGACGCCTGCCGCCCGTTCTCGGCCACCCGCAATGGCATGGTGCAGGGCGAAGGCGCCGGGGCGTTCGTCTTCGAGGAATACGGCCATGCCAAGGCGCGCGGCGCCGAGATCCTGGCCGAGGTGGCGGGCTTCGCGATGACTTCGGACGCCGCCGATATCGTCATGCCATCGAAACAGGGCGCGGCGCGCGCGATCCTGGGCGCGATGCAGGACGGCCGTATCGCGCCTGACAAGGTCGGCTACATCAACGCCCACGGCACCGGGACGGCGGCCAACGACAAGACCGAATGCGCCGCCGTGGCGGATGCGTTCGGCGCCCATGCCGACAACCTGATGATCTCGTCCACCAAGTCGATGCACGGGCATCTGATCGGCGGCACCGGCGCGGTGGAACTGCTGGCCTGCATCATGGCGGTGCGCGACGGCGTCATCGCGCCCACCATCGGGTACGAGGAGCACGACCCGGAATGCGCGCTGGATGTCGTGCCGAACGAGGCGCGCGAAGCCAGGGTGCAATACGCGCTGTCGAACGCCTTCGCCTTCGGCGGCCTCAACGCGGTTCTGGCGCTGAAACGCCACGCCGGCTGAACCTCTGGACGGCGGCAACGCCGGCCCGCTTGCACAATGCAAGACGCCACCGCCGGGGGCGGTGGCATGGTCGCAAGTCTGCCGTCCGGTCCTACTGAGTCAGGCGCGCCGCGGCCGCGTCGAAGGCGGCGGTGAACCCCTTCAGCGACACGTTCAGATTGACCTTTTGGTCGGGGGCGGCGACGGGCACGATCGTCAGGGTGGCGCTTGCGCCGCGCTTGAAAATTGCGATGTCGGCGTCTGCAAATCCGAGCCGGGCGAAGCAACCGACCTCGGAACACCAGCTGAACGGGTACTTCTTCGGCTGGCTGCCGTCGACAGACATCGCCAGCGCCTGGGTCAGCAGCGTCTCCAGCGGCGTGATCACCGTCGCGCCGGCGGCGGCTTCCTGATCCTCGGGAAGCGGGAAGATGTTGATCTCGGCCACCGGGTTTCCGTTGCCGTCGTCGAGCAACTGATAAAGCTGGCAGGGATCGACCTCGGCCTCGGACTTGATGCAGCGCAGTTCCCAGTCGTCGAACGTGGACTCGATGTAGACCGCGCCCAGGCCAGGACCTTCTGCAGCTTCCTCGCCCATGTTCAGCTCGAGAGCATTCGGCGTCTCTTCCGCCGCTTCCTCGGCGGCAGCCGCTTCGCCGCCCTCGGCCGGCTCTGCCGTTTCCGAGCTTTGCGCGAAGGCCGTGCCGGACATGGCGAGAAGGGCCGCGAATGGAAGCGTTCTGATCAGCATGTTCATGGAATTCCCGTCGCTCGATGATTTTACGTTACCGAGTGATCTACCATGAGCCATAGGCGGTGTCAGGCCAGAAAAAACCCGTCGGCGATCCCGGTTCGCTTCCGTTGAAGGGGCTGCGCGAACCCTTGCCCATACCCTGCGGATCGGGAAAGAAAAAAGGGGACCGAAAGGCCCCCTTCTTGTATTTCGCTCCCTGCCGGACTGGCCGACTTATTCATTGCGCGCAAGTTACGGTCTCCGACAGGGGGCGTCAACCGGAAACTGCGACCAATATCGGCTGCCCGAATCGAAAAAGAACCGCGCCAAAAGGCGCGGCCAGTCAAACAGGGAGGAAGCCCGCAAGAGGCGCCAAATCCCACAAGACACCTGCGAGCGCGTTCCGGTCTAGCAGAGTCGGATTAACAATGTATTTTGGCCTCGAACGGTGCGCAGGGGACGACAACGACATGCAAGACAGTATTTTTATCGGCGGCGGCGGCGAAGACTATGCCGAGCCGCAGGGACTTTTGCTGAAATACGCCAACCGCCACGGCCTGATAGCCGGGGCAACGGGAACCGGCAAAACGGTTACATTGCAGATACTTGCAGAGGGTTTTTCAAGCATCGGCGTGCCGGTCTTCCTGTCCGATGTCAAAAGCGACCTGGCAGGGCTGGCGAAATCCGGGTCCGAGGATTTCAAGCTGCACGACGCGTTCATGAAACGGGCCGGAACGATCGGTTTCGGCGATTACGGCTACCGGTCCTTCCCGGTCACCTTCTGGGATCTGTTCGGTGAACAGGGTCACCCGATCCGCACCACCGTGGCCGAGATGGGGCCTCTGCTTCTGGCGCGGATGCTGGGGCTTACCGACGCGCAGGAGGGCGTTCTGAACATCGCGTTCCGGGTCTCGGACGAACAGGGGCTGCCGCTCCTGGATCTGAAGGATCTTCAGGCGCTGCTGCTCTGGGTGGGGCAGAATGCCGAGGATCTCAGCCTGCGCTACGGCAACGTTGCCACGTCCTCGGTGGGGGCGATCCAGCGTCAGTTGCTGGTGCTGGAAAACCAGGGCGGAGCCCAGCTTTTCGGCGAGCCTGCGCTGGAACTGGCCGACATCATGCGCACCGATGCGGACGGGCGCGGGCGCATCTCGATCCTGGCCGCCGACAAGCTGATGGCCTCGCCCACGCTCTACGCCACCTTCCTGCTGTGGCTGCTCAGCGAGCTTTTCGAGGAACTGCCCGAGGTGGGCGATCCGGACAAGCCGAGGCTGGTCTTCTTCTTCGACGAGGCGCACCTTCTGTTCAACGACGCGCCCAAGGCGCTGGTTCACAAGGTGGAACAGGTGGCGCGGCTGATCCGGTCCAAGGGCGTCGGCGTTTATTTCATCACCCAGAACCCCGACGACGTGCCCGAGGATGTGCTGGGCCAGCTTGGCAACCGCATCCAGCACGCGCTGCGCGCCTTCACCGCGCGTGACCAGCAGGCGCTGCGCAAGGCGGCGCAAACCTATCGCGACAACCCGCGCTTTTCGACCGAGGACGCGATCCGCGAGGTTGGCGTGGGCGAGGCGGTGACTTCGATGCTCGAACGCAAGGGCGCGCCGGGGATCGTGGAACGCACACTGATCCGCCCGCCGTCATCGCAGCTGGGCCCGATCGCGCCTGCCGAACGCGCGGCTGTGGTCAAGGCGTCCCCGGTCTATGGCAAGTACGAAACGGCCGTGGACCGGGAAAGCGCCTACGAGACGCTGAAGAAACGCGCCGACGAGGCGGCGAAGGAAGCCGAGGCGGCGGAAGCGGCCGAGGCGGCGCAGGAAGAAAAAGAGCGCGAGTTCGCCCAGGCGCGGCGCTGGGATGGCGGCGGCGCGACGACGTCGCGCCGGCGCTCCACCAGCCGGCGGCGCACGCCGGACTCGATGGGCGAGGCGCTGGGGCAGGCGGTGATAAAGGAGCTTGGCGGCACCACCGGCCGGCGCATCATCCGCGGCATCCTGGGCGGTCTGTTCCGGGGACGGTAGCCGACGCGCCGGCACTTTCCAGAAGCGCCGCCAGCAGCCGCGCCGATGCCTCGGGATGGGTCATGATCGCGAAATGCCCGGCACCCGCGACGACTGCCGTCCGCGCGCCGGGAATCGCCTGGGCCAATGTCGCCGTGATCCGCCGCATCACGGGCACCGCGCGGCGGCTACGGCGAGACCGACGATCCCCGCGACCTCGATGCGGCTTGGCAGGTGAGACTGCATCTCGCGCCAGGCGGATGGCGTACTGAAGGACCCGGCCACGAAGAGGATCGGCGACCCGTCGCCGCCATCCTCTGCCCAGTCGAATCTGCGGCCTGCCTGTTCGAACATTGCCGCGACGCCCGGCTAGCTCAGCGGCCGGATGTTCAGACGCGTGATTCGGTTGTCCTTGCGCGCCACCACTTCGATCCGGAAGCCATGGAATGAAAAGACCTGGCCCTGGTTCGGGATGGTCTGCGCCTCGTGAATCACCAGGCCGGCGATGGTGTTGGCCTCGTCGTCCGGCAGGTTCCAGTCGTTGGCGCGGTTGAGATCGCGGATCGTCATCGCGCCGTCCACAAGATAGCTGCCATCGTCGGTCTGGCGCACCGGGTGCTCTGCATCGACGTCGAACTCGTCAGTGATCTCGCCGACGATCTCTTCGAGGATGTCCTCCAGCGTGATCAGCCCCTCGAGGCTGCCATATTCGTCCACCACCAGCGCGAAATGCGTATGCCGGCGCAGGAACTGGCGCATCTGGTCGTCGAGCGTCGTGGTTTCGGGGACAAAATAGGGCTTCATCGCGACCTCGGCGATGTTGAAATCCGCGAACGGATCCTCGTCCGGCGCGGCATCCCGGGTGCGCGCATACATGCTGCGCAACAGGTCCTTGGCATGGACCACGCCGATGATGTTCTCGCTCTCGCCGCGGAAGACCGGCAGCCGGGTATAGGCGGATCTCAGGCATTGCTCGAGGATGTCGACCGGCGGCGATTCGGCGTCGATCATCTCGATCTGGCTGCGATGCAGCATGATTTCCTCGACCGTGCGATCGCCGAGATCGAGCGCGCCGAGCAGCCTGTCGCGGTCCTCCTTTTCTACCGCGCCCTCGGAATGACCCAGCGTGATCGCGCCGGCGATTTCGTCCCGCACCGCGAGGATATGGCTGTCGGGGTCGGTCTTGACACCGAAGATGCTAAGCAGGCCGCGCACCAGCGCGCGCACCGCCGACACGACGGGGCTGAAGACCAGGATCACCACCGAGATCGGCACGGCCACTTTCGAGGCCGCGGTTTCGGCATTGGTGATGGCATAGGTCTTGGGCAGCACCTCGGCGAAAATCAGCACCAGGAAGGTCATCACCAACGTGGCCAGCGCCACCCCGGATTCGCCGAACAGTCTCGTGAACATCGCCGTCGCCAGCGAGGCCGCCAGGATGTTCACCAGGTTGTTGCCCAGCAGGACCGATCCGATCAGGCGCTCGTTGTCCTCGGTGATCTTCAGCGCCCGTTCGGCGCCCTTCGAGCCCTTGTCGGCCCGGGCATGCAGCTTGCCGCGCGAGGCCGCGGTCAGCGCCGTCTCGGATCCCGAAAAGAACGCCGACATCACCAAGAGCCCCAGGATCGCCACGGCGCTGATCCAAAAGGCAGTGTCGAGTAGCGTGCCGGCGCCGTCCATGGTTTTCCTGTCTTTCCTTGGGGTGATCCGTGTTATGGGGCGGGTTGAGAGGGCTTTCAAGGGATGGTCATGCCGCGCACGCCCAAGCATCGCGATCTGGGCGGTCTGGACGGTCCGGTCCTCGTCTTCGGCGGGCCCTATTCGAATCTTCAGGCGACGCAGGCGCTGATCGCCGAGGCGCAGGCGCGCGGGATCGGTCCGGATCGCATGATCTGCACCGGCGACGCGGTGGCCTATTGCGCCGACGCGCCGGCGACCGTGGCGGCGCTGCGCGATCTCGGCTGCGCGGTGGTGGCCGGCAATTGCGAGCGCCAGCTGGCGGCGGGCGCGGCAGAGTGCGGCTGCGGCTTCGAAGAGGGCGGCGCCTGCGATGTGCTGGCGGCCGGGTGGTACGCGCATGCGGACAGGACGGTGGGTCCGGAAGATCGCGCCTGGATGGGCACCTGTCCCGACATCGTGACCTTCACGCAAGGAGGCCGGCGCTGCGCGGTCCTCCACGGCGGGTTGAGCGACATCTCCCGTTTTCTCTGGCCAGTCTCGCCCGCCGCCGACTTCGAGGAGGAGATCGCGCTGACAAGCGCGGCGGTCGGCGCGGTCGACATCGTGCTGGCGGGACATTGCGGCATCGCGTTCCAGCGGCAGATCGGTGACGTGACGTGGATCAATGCCGGCGCGATCGGATTGCCGCCGCACGACGCGCGGCCCGAGACACGGTTCGCGGTGCTGGATGCGGGCAGGGCGGTGATCCACCGGTTGCGCTACGATCACCGGGGCGCGCAGCAAGCGATGCGGGCGGCCGGGCTGGGGCAAGGGGGGTATCACGACACCTTGACCGCCGGCATTTGGCCCAGCGAGGAGGTGCTGCCGGAAGAATTGCGCCGCGGCTGATCCGCGGTCACCCGGTTGTCAGGACGGCCGCGACAGCGGGTGATGCTCCAGCACCAACTCCTTGAGGCGCTCGTCCAGCACGTGGGTGTAGATCTCCGTCGTCGAGACGTCGGCATGGCCCAGCAGCGTCTGGATCGCGCGCAGATCGGCGCCGTTGGCCAGCAGATGCGTGGCGAAGGCGTGCCGCAGCGTGTGCGGCGAGACCTTGGACGGGCTGACGCCGCCCTGCACGGCGAACTCCTTGATCAGCGTGTAGAACCGGTGCCGTGTCAGGTGGCCCGACGCCCCGCGCGAGGCGAACAGAAAACGCGAGGGCGGCCGCCCCTTGGCCCGGGCTAGATCCTCGGCGCGGTCGCGCTCGGCCAGCCAGGCGGCAAGGGCTTGGCGCGCGGGCGGCGACAGCGGCACCATCCGTTCCTTGCCGCCCTTGCCGCGGATCAGCAGCATCCTCGGATCGCCGCGCGCGGCGGCCAGCGGCAGGCTGACCAGCTCGCTGACCCGCATCCCTGTGGCATAGAGCAGTTCCATCAGGCAGGCGTTGCGCAGCCGGTCCGCCCGCGTCCGGCCCGAGGCGCGCGCCGCCTTCAACAGCGCATCGACCTCGGCCAGGCTCAGGGTCTTGGGAAGGGATTTCTCACGCCCGGGCCCCTTGATCTGGAGTGCCGGATTGTCGGCCCGCCAGCCTTCTTCAAAGGCAAAGCGGTAAAGCTGCTTGATCGCCGAAAGCCGGCGCGCCCGGGTGGCGCGCGCTAGTCCCTGCGCATCGCAATCCACCAGATAGGCTTCGACATCGGCGCGCGTGGCGGCCTCCAGCGACAGGCCGCGGTCGCCGAGCCATGCGTCGAAATCCTTCAGGTCGCGGGCATAGGCCAGCTGCGTGTTGTGCGCCGCGTCCAGCTCCGCCGCCTGGGCTTCCAGAAACGTCGCGATCCAGCGCCGGCTCATCCGCGGCTTTCCAGCAGCATCAGTTGCAGACCCATGCGCCGCGCCACGTCTTCCAGACCCACCGCCCGGAACAACGCAAGCGCATCGGCCAATTGGTCGAGATCGCCGTGCGCCGCCTCGGACGCCATGTCCATGGCGCGCAGGATGGCGGCGCCAAGCTCGTCATTTTCGACCATCCGCGAAAGCGCGTCCGGCGGCGCATCGGCAAGGAAGCCGTCCGCGATGGCTTGCGCCAAGTCATCGGGCGCGGCAATCCCCGCCAGCATGCCCTTGGCCAGGCCCACCAGGAACCGCTCTTCCGCGGTCTGCGGCTCGTGCGCCGACGCCGCGGATTCGTAGTCGTCCGACAACAACCCGATGCGAAATGCCATGTCCTTTGTCGCGCCTGTCAGCGGCAATGCCGCCAAGCGCTTGCCATAGAGCCGTGCAAACAATGTCTCGAGCGACTGCGAACGCATCGCCCGCCACGCCGCGGGCAATGCGGCTGCCACGGCCTCTACATCGCCGGCCGTGACCGCGGCATCCAGCCGCTGCACCGCCTGCACGCGATCCCAGACCCCGCCCGAAGCCGCCGGGCGGCGTTCGGTGTAAAGGCCTAGCAACTTGTTGTCGTCAAGCGCGCCGCTGCGGGCAAGCCGCTCTGCCGCGACGATCTGCGCCTTCCAGCCGTTGTTCGGCCCCAGATCGGTATGGGCGTAGGCCAAGGGCAGGCTGGAGGTGGGCAACGCCTCGCCGATTGCTTCGTAAAGCCGGAATTCCAGCGGGCTGGGCCGGGTGGGCGCACGCAGGGGCGGCGCCTCGTCAAAGCCCTCCAGATCGAGGAAACGGTTGAGCAGCGCCTCTTGCGCCACGTCCAGGTCGCCCAGCGCGCGGCCGGTGTCGAGCGTGACGGCTGCGGCATCCCAGTCGCCGCTTCGCGCCAGGCAGAAGATCCGCGCGGGCAAGGTGGGCGACAGGTCTGGATTGCCGCGCAGGCGGGCGCAGGCGGCATCCTCTGTGCCGGTCAGCAAGCTGGCATCGAACCAGCGGCGAAAAAGCTCGGGCCGGGCGGTGCCCGCGCGCTCCAACAGCGCCTGCGCCTGATCCACCGCGCCCAGCCGCAACAGGGTGTCGATGCGCGCCAGGAACAGCAGCGCCGACGGGTCGGTGTCGGCGGGCGGGTCCAGTTCCGCCAATAGCAGCGTGTACAGAAGCTCGCGCAGCGCCGGCACCAGGTTGGTGTCGAGCCGGGTCAGCATGCGGGCAAGCTCTTGGCTGCGGGTGGCGCCCCAGAGCGTTCGCGGCAGCCCGGTTACGCTAACCGGCAGCAATCCGACCGCATCCGAGGACGGGTCGTCCAGAGGGGTGACCGTGATCACCTCGGTCGCGGTGCGCCCGGTCGCGGCAGGCTCCGGCGGCAATGCCGCCGTGATATCCGGCGTATTCAGGCTGTCCGACAACCAGTCGATGGCCGACATCGGCGCCTGCGACTGCGCCTGTGCGCTGCCGGCCAGCAGGCCGGCCAAAAGAAGGGTTCGGTCAATTCGCATTCAGCTGCACGGGCGTGGTGACATCGGTCTGTTCCGGCGTCAGGTCGCCGAAATAGGCAAAGCCGACAAGGCCCAGACCCCCGAGAATCAGTACCACGAATAGGAATTTGAATAGCATGCCCATGCGGTTACTGCCTTTTCTTCGCGCTGTATGCCCGTCTCTGCGGGCTTGGTGTTGCGATTATATATGGCATTTCCGGCGGCTTCCCGCCATTGAGATCGAAATGAAAAGCGATAGGCGGGACGCTGCCGGTTTTGGCTTGGGACCTGAAAAAGACCGTGGCCCTTGTGGGCATGATGGGATCGGGCAAGACCGCGGTCGGAACTGCGCTTGCGCGCAGGCTCGATGTGCCGATCCTCGATTCCGACACCGAAATCGTGCGCGCCGCCAACATGTCGATCGCCGAGATCTTCGAACGCTACGGCGAGCCGTTCTTCCGCGAGAAGGAAACCCAGGTCATCACCAGGCTCTTGGAGACGGAACGCTGCGTTCTGTCCACCGGCGGTGGCGCTTACCTGACGCCGCAAAATCGCTGCGTGATCTCGAGCAAGGGCGTGGCCGTCTGGCTGCGCGCCGACCTGGATCTGTTGTGGGCGCGGGTGCGGCACAAGTCGACCCGGCCGCTGTTGCGCACCGCCAGTCCCTTCGAAACGCTGAAGGAACTCTGCGAAGCCCGCAACCCGGTCTATGCGCTCGCCGACCTCGTCGTCGACGCAGATCCCGACTATTCGATCGAGGACATGACCGATCGCGTGGTCGAGGCGCTGACGACGCGTGCCGATGTGCTGGAGGCCGTGCCATGACGAATACCGTGCGCGTGTCGCTGGATACGCGGTCCTACGACGTGCAGATCGGGTGCGGGCTGATCGGTGATGCGGGGCGACAGATGTCGCCGCTGCTTGCGCGGCCCCGCGTCGCGATACTGACCGACGAGAAGGTGGCGGGCCTGCATCTGGAGGCACTGCGCGACGGGCTGTCGGTCGTCGGCATCGACAGCGACACGCTGGCCCTGCCGCCCGGCGAGGCGACCAAAAGCTGGGCGCAGCTGTCGCGCTCCGTCGAATGGCTGCTGGAGCGCAGGATCGAGCGGCGCGACGTCGTGGTCGCCCTTGGCGGCGGCGTGATCGGCGATCTGGCGGGCTTTGCCGCGGCGATCCTGCGGCGCGGGGTGCGGTTCGTGCAGATCCCGACCTCGCTGCTGGCGCAGGTGGATTCGTCTGTCGGCGGCAAGACCGGCATCAACACACCCCAAGGCAAGAACCTGGTGGGCGCGTTTCACCAGCCGTCGCTGGTGCTGGCCGATATCGGCGTGCTCGACACGCTGAGCGCGCGCGATTTCCTCGCCGGCTACGGCGAGGTGGTGAAATACGGGCTTCTGGGCGATGCCGGTTTCTTCGAATGGCTCGAGCGCCACGGCCCGGTCCTGGCCGTCGGAGACCGCGAACTCAGAGCAGAGGCAGTGCGCCGGTCCGTCCAGATGAAGGCCGACATCGTGGCGCGCGACGAAACCGAGCAGGGCGACCGGGCGCTGCTCAATCTCGGGCACACCTTCTGCCATGCGCTGGAAGCGGCGACAGGCTATTCCGAACGGCTGCTTCACGGCGAGGGCGTCGCCATCGGTTGCGCGCTGGCCTTCGAGACCTCGGCGCGGCTGGGTCTGTGCCCGCAGGAAGAGCCCAGCCGCGTGCGGGCGCATCTCAAGGCGATGGGCATGAAGACCGACCTGCGCGACATCCCGGGCGATCTGCCGGATGCGGACGGCCTTTTGGCGCTGATGGCGCAGGACAAGAAGGTGATCGACGGGCAGCTGCGGTTCATTCTGGCGCGCGGGATCGGGCAGGCCTTCGTGGCAGAGGATGTCGATCCGGGGATCGTTCGCGGGGTTCTGGCCGACGCGCTGGACAGCCGCATCTGACGCGCCGATCTCTGCGCTACGAGCGCGCGCGCCGCAACACCATCAATTCGCCGATGTTTTCACGGGTTATGTAGCCCAGGAACAGGCCGTGCTCGTCGCAGACCGCGACCGCCGGCGTGTTGCCGGACAGTCCCTCGAGCACCTCGGACAGCGGCGCGGTCAGGCCGATCGTGGGAATCTCGGCGACCATCACCTCGTCGGCGCGGCGGCGCGGCCCGCCGCCGGCGGCCTCGAAGATCGCGTCGCGCGTGACAAAGCCGTGCAGCCGGCCGTCCGCGTCGATCACCGGAAACTCGTGCTGGGTGGTGCGCAGCAGCCCCGCCGACATCGCCATCAGCCCGTCATCGGGACGCAAGGCTTCGTAGGAGGTGATCATCGCCTCGCGGGCCGGGATGCCCTCGGTGGTCATCCGCATCTGCATGTGGGCATTTTCGGCATTGGCGGCGGCGAAGACGAAAAAGGCGATGAGCAGCAGGATCAGGTTGCCGCTGAGCAGGCCCATCAGGCCAAACGCCACGGCGATCGCCTGACCGATTCCGGCCGCCACCGAGGTCGCCCGCTGCGCGCCCAGCCACAGCGACAGCGCGGCGCGCAGCACGCGCCCGCCATCCATCGGAAAGGCCGGGACCATGTTGAACAGGACCAGGAAAAGGTTCACCGCGGCAAGCTGTCCGATGAAGTTCGCCCCCGCCTGGTCCAGCGTCTCGAGTTCGGTCACCCGGGTCTCGGCGCCGATGACCAGGACCAGAACCGCCCAGATCACCACGTTCACCGCCGGGCCGGCCACCGCGACCCAGATCTCGTGGATCGGGTTGTCCGGCATCCGCTCCAGCCGCGCGACGCCGCCGATGGGCAAAAGCGTGATGTCGGGCGTGGCGATGCCATAGCGCCGCGCCATCAGCGCGTGGCCGAATTCATGCGCGACGACGCAGCCGAACAGCGCCACGACGAACATCACGTTCCACAGCGCCTGGCCCGGTCCGCCCTCGATCCAGGCCGAGACACCGATCCAGAGCAGCAACAGGAAGAACGTCGCGTGAACGCGCAGTTCCGAGCCGAACAGGCGGCCGATTGGATAGGACCAGGGCATGCCGAGCCTCTCGATCAGACGGGGCGGTTACGTAACTGCCTCGCCACTGAATCTAGGGGCCCCGAGCGCGGAAGAAAGCCCGAATTCAGGCTGCTAGAACGGAATCTCGTCGTCGATGTCGCCGGCCGGCGCCGCGGCGCCGCTGCGTTCGTCGCTGCCGGAATAGCCGCCCGAGCGGTCGTCGGCATAGCCGCCGCCACCGCCGGACCCGCCGCCTTCACCGCGCCCGTCCAGCATCACCATCGTCGAGTTGTAGGGCCGCAGCACGACCTCGGTCGAATAGCGGTCCTGGCCATCCTTGTCCTGCCATTTCCGCGTTTCAAGCTGGCCCTCCAGATATACCTTCGACCCCTTGCGCAGATATTGCTCGGCCGTCCGGGCGAGCGGCTCCGAGAAGATCGCCACCGAGTGCCATTCGGTGCGTTCGCGGCGCTCGCCGGTGTTGCGGTCCTTCCAGTTTTCCGAGGTGGCGACGCGCAGGTTGCAGACCTTGCCGCCGTTCTGAAACGTCCGCACCTCGGGGTCGCGGCCCAGATTGCCGATCAGGATAACCTTGTTCACCGATCCCGCCATGCGTGCCTCCCTGACGAATCCAATCTTTCCGATCTGACGGTTACACCACCGTGTCGTGGTGAAGGAAAGGTTAATTCGCGCGGCAATATCCTGCCAGCCATCCGAGCGGCGACGAAAAGGCTGGCCAAGCGGAGGAATTTCCTTAATATTTCGCCGGAGTGGAAATGGGGACAGGTCTAATGTGGGGCAGGGGAGCGCTGGCCACGGGGTTTTCTGTGGCATTCGCCGTCACGTCGGTTCAGGCCGAGGGGCTGAATTTCTCTTCGAAGAACCGGGCCGGATTGTTTGCGTCGCAGACACGTGTGCTCGACACCCGGGCCTCGTCGCAATACGCGGCCTCGGTCCGGCTGCAGCCGCGCAGCGCTCCGGTTCCTGCGAAATTCGGCGGGACCTATAGCGGGAAGTATTCCGGGCCCTACCTGGCAATGGCGCGCGACGCCGCGCGGCGCCACGGCGTGCCGGAAGACCTGTTTCTCAAGCTCGTGCAGCAGGAAAGCGGCTGGCGCGCCTCGGCCAAGTCGCACAAGGGCGCCTACGGCCTGGCGCAGCTGATGCCGGCCACGGCGCGCAAGCTGGGCGTCGACCGGACCGATCCCTATCAGAACCTGGAAGGCGGGGCGCGCTATCTGCGGCAGCAATACGACCGGTTCAAATCCTGGCGGCTGGCGCTCGCGGCCTACAATGCCGGTCCGGGGGCGGTGCAGAAGTACAACGGGGTGCCGCCCTACAAGGAGACCCGCAACTACGTCCAGATCATCTGGGGCAGCTGACCGCTCGCTTGTCTCACGCCCGGCCTTTCGCCAGGTCGGCCAGGCTGTCGACGTCCCCGCCATCGACCTTGGGCACGATGCGATAGACGGCGTTGACGAAGCAGAAGACGGCAAAGCCCAGCAGTCCGACGCAGAACGCGATGACAAGCGCCCATCCCAACGGCTGCGAGCCGAGGAAGTCAAAGACCTGCTCGGCGCCGCCGGCCTCTCCGGGATTCGCGGTCCATGCCGCGAAGACCAGGAATCCACCGATGACCGTGACCATCAGCGCCTGCGCCACGATCCCCGCCTTCAGCACCATGTTCCATCCGCGCGTGGCCGGATTGGCCTGCAGGTGCTTGCGGTAGGATTCGCTTAGGGCCTTGTGGAAATAATAGATGCCCGCGCCGATGGTGGCCGCGCCCGCGATACCGACGACAAGGCGGCCTGCGGGGAGCGACATGATGCGCCCGGTCCATTCGGCGATGGTGGAGTCCTCGCCACCGCCCGATGCGGTCAGCAGCACCGCGCCCGCCGCAATCCCGAGGCCGGCATGAATGGCGCCGGTCGCCAGCATTCCGACACGCGCGATGGCGCCCTTGGCGTCGGTGCCGTAATCCTCCAGATCCCACGCCGCATCGACCAGCCGCCATACTGCATAGGCCAGCAGTCCCAGGGCGATGAGGGCCAGCACGACTTGTCCGCCGGTGGACGTCTCCAGCGATTTCAGGACCGAACCCGTTCCCTGCGCCTCTCCACCGTTCCAGATCGCGAACAGCGAAAAGCCGGCGAGCACCAGGTAGACCAGCCCCCGCCCGGCATATCCGGCCCGCATGACCGGTATGGCCCATGCGAAGTTCGTATCCGAGTGCGACATGGCGGGGTCCTCTTGCAGCGGCGGCCGGGTTGCGAAGGCAACGCGCCAGCACCGGGGCGGTTCCGCTCAGCGGCCCTCCGGACCGGAATAATGTCGCTCCACCTTTGCCACCCGCAGGCGGTAATGGGTGTACCATCGCTCCTTGCCCAGCTGCTGGGCGATCAGGTGCTTGGCGTCGGCCTTCCAGCTTCGCACCGCATCCTCATCCCGGAAATAACTGACGGTGATGCCGAAGCCCTCGGCGTCCCGCGTCGTTTCCATTCCCAGGCATCCCGGATGCGCCAGCGCGAGGTCCGCGATCCGCGCCGCCATCGCAGCATAGCCCGGCTCGTCCTCGGCACTGCGCTGCGCCGCGAAGATCACCGCGTAATAGGGCGGGTCGGGCAGGGGGGCAAAACGGTCCATGAGCATACGCTATGCGATGCCCCTGACCGCGTCGAGATGGCTCCGCGGCAAAAGACGGATTGGAACTTTGTTCCCGCTGGCCGGTTTGGGAACGGAAGAGAGAACTCATCAAAGGACGGGAACATGCACAGTCTCTTCTACATCATCGGGTTGATCGTCGTCGTACTGGCGGTGATCAATTTCGTCTTTTAAACAGACAGTTAGAGGTAGCCATGCCCACACACTCCCCCACCAAACACACCGGTTCCACAACCACCGGCAACACGCTGGACGAAGCCCGTTCAGAAATGAAATCCGAAGCCCGCTCGCTGGCCGAGGATGCGAAATCCGCCGCCCGCGATGCCGCCCACACCGCGCGCGAAACGGCGCAGAACAAGGCGGAAGAAGCCAAGCACGGCGTCGCCCGTGAGGTTGGCGATGTCGCCTCGGCGCTGCGCAAGGCCGCCGACGCTTCGCGTCACGGCTCGCCGCAAGAGCGGACGTTCGGACAGGTCGCGGAAGGCCTGGCCGACATTTCGGACGCCATCGCCGACAAGGATCTCGGCGAGATGGCCGAAGAACTTGGCAATTTCGCCCGCCGGAATCCCCTGGCGTTTCTCGGCGGCGCCGCGCTGATCGGCTTTGCCGCCACGCGCTTTGCCAAGGCCGGGCGCCGTCCCGATCAAACCGCTTCGCACGAGACGCAGCCTGTCGGAACGCCTGCCATCCCGGCGCGTCCGACCTCGACACCCGTCACGCCGAGCTATTCCAGCCATAATGGAGGCGCGTCATGAACGTAGAGCATGACACAACCATCACGAAAGGCGCCGGCAGCCTGGTGACCGACGCGCTGAACCACGTCAGCTCTCTGGTGCGCAACGAGGTCGACCTCGCCCGTGCCGAGATCAACGAGAACCTGAACCGCGCCGGCCTCGCCATCGGGCTGTTGGTGGGCGCCGTGGTGATCGCGCTGGTCGCGCTGAACGTCCTTGCCGCCGCCCTGGTCAGCGGACTGACCGAGGTCGGCATCGATGCCGGCTGGGCTGCCCTGATCGTCGGCGTCGTCCTGGCGATCATCGCCTTCGCCCTGATGTCGAAGGGCATCAACGACCTGAAACTTTCAAGCCTTGCGCCGACCCGCACCGCAAAGAACGTGCAGCGCGACGCCAAGGCGATCAAGGAGACCGTAAAATGAACAGTGACCGGACACACCGCACGCCCGACGAAATCGAGCGCGATATCGAGCGCGAGCGCGCCGGATTGACCCATACGCTCGACACCCTGCAGGAACGCTTCTCGATCGAGGGCATCGTGCATCAGGTCGGCGATCAGCTGCGCGAAAATGGCGGCGAGATCGGCCGCAGCGTGGCGCAGTCGGTCAAGCAGAACCCGCTTGCCCTGGCCGTCACCGGCGTCGGCCTTGCCTGGCTGATCTTCGGAAACGGCCGCTCGGCGCCGGAAAACCGCACGACCGATGCCGACCTCTACCGGGATCATGACCCGGCGGACCGCATTGCCTCGGACCGGCCGCAAAGCCACTTCCGCCCGCGCCCGGCAACGACCCGTCCTGCCTACGAGTCCTATGGCCGCAATGGTGCTCAGCCCGGTCCGCACGACGTCAACGAGCGCAGCAACGGCATTGCCAAAGCTCCGCGCTACCGCGTCGAGCCCGAATGGGCGCGCCGTGACGCCTACGCCAGCGGCGCGAACGGACACGCGAATGACAGCCACGACGACGGCGGCAGTTCGTTGGCCGACAAGGCGGCCTCGGCGCGCGACAGCATCGCGTCCGGAGCGTCGAAGGCTGGCAGCAAGGTCTCTGACGCAGCCTCCAAGGCCGGCAGCACGGTGACAGACGCCGCCGCGAAGGCCGGCAATGCCGTGTCCGGCGCCGCCTCCTCGGTTGCCTCGGGCGTGTCGTCCGCGGCGGCCGGCACGCGCGACGCGGTCAGCAGCGCGGGACGCAGTGTCGCGGACGCAGCGCGGTCGGGTCGCGACAGCGCCGCGGCCGGGCTCGCCACTGCCCGCGACAGCATCGCGCAAGGCACCGAGTCGTTGTCAGAAGCGGCCCGGGAACGGGTCATCGCTGCCCGGCGCCGCGCCATCGCCGCGCGTCAAGAGGCCGACCGCGCGTTCCGGCGCGCCCAGTCGAAGGCTTCGGACTTTTACGAGGAGCAGCCGCTGGTCGCCGGTCTGCTGGCCATGGCCGCAGGTGCGGCGCTGGCCGGGGCGCTGCCGCGCAGCCGCGTCGAGGACGACTATCTCGGCGAGCACAGCGACGCTCTGATGGAAGAGGCCGAGCGCATCTTCCGTGAAGAGACCGAAAAAGCCAAGGCCGTCGCCAGGACCGCGGCGGAGGAGGCCAAGAAGATCGGCCGCGAGACCAAGGACGATCTGGACAGCGGCGCGCCCGGTCAGAAATCGGCGGCCGAGGCCGTGTCCGACAAGGTCAAGTCGGACGTCAAGCGGGTCGCCGACGCGGCGAAGAAGGAAGCCGAGAAGCAGAACCTCGGCAAGGTCAAGAGCTGACCGAAAAGACGCGGCGAACACGAAGGGCCCCGGCATCGGGGCCCTTTTTCATTCCGCGGCGATCTTTATGACCGGCTCCATCCGCGCCAGCTCTTCGTCGCTGAGATGGCACTTGATCTGGTGACCCTCGCCCACCGTCTTTTGCGGCGGCACCTCGGTTTCACACAGGTTTCCCGGCACCTTCGATTTCCATCCGCAGCGGGTCTGGAACGGGCAGCCTGGCGGCGGGTTCATCGCCGACGGAATGTCGCCCTCCAGCACGATGTGCTTCTTCTTCACGTGGGTGTCGGCTATGGGTACCGCGGACAGAAGCGCCTCGGTATAGGGATGGTAGGGCGGGCTGAAGACCTGGTCGGTCGAGCCCAGCTCGACCACATGGCCCAGGTACATAACCATCACCCGGTCGCTGAGATAGCGCACAATGGACAGATCGTGGCTGATGAACAGCAGCGTCGTCTTCTCGTTGCGCTGGATCTCCATCAGCAGATCCGTCACCGCCGCCTGCACCGACACGTCCAGCGCACTGACCGGTTCGTCCGCCACAACGATGCGCGCGCCGCCGGCAAAGGCGCGGGCGATGCCGACGCGCTGCTTCTGGCCGCCGGACAGCTGCCGCGGCATCCGGTCGGCGAATTCGCGGGGCAGTTTCACCAGGTCCAGTAAGTTCAGCATCTTCTGCCGGCGCTCGCGGTCGTTCTTGCCGATCTTGAATATCTCCAGCGCCCGGATGATCTGCCGGCCCACGGTCATCGACGGGTTCAGCGTGTCGAACGGATTCTGGAACACCATCTGAATGCTGGATACGGTCTTGGTGTCGCGCTCTTCGATGGGAATGTCGCCGATGGGTTTGTTGTCGAGCAGGATCTCGCCCTCGGTTGCGGTTTCCAGCCCCATCAGCACCTTGGCGAAGGTCGACTTGCCGCAGCCCGATTCGCCGACAATGGCGAGCGTTTCGGATTCGCGCGCCTCGAAGGACAGCGTCTCGTTGGCCTTGACCACCTTCTTGTCGGCGCCGCTGAACAGCGCGCTGGCCGCGACCTCGTAGTATTTCTTGAGGTTGTCCATTTTCAGGACGACATTGCCGATCTCGCCCTTCTCTTTCTGTTCGACCGCAGCGACCGGAGCGTCCCAGTCGATCTGGTCGATGCGACGGCAGCGCGAGACGTGACGCTCGTTGCCGGGGATCGGCACCATCTCGATGTTGCCCACATCGCAGAGACCCTCTTCGAAATAGTCGCAGCGCGGGCCGAAGTTGCAGCCTGGCGGGCGTTCGTGGGGCAGGGGGAAATTGCCGGGGATGGCGATCAGCGGGCGGCTGTTCTTATCAGCGCCCGGCAACGGGATCGAGCGGAACAGCGCCTGCGTATAGGGATGCCGCATCTTGTCGAAAACGTCCTCGATCGAGCCGCGCTCTACCGCTTCACCGGAATACATCACGCAGATCCGGTCGCAGGTCTCCAGCACCAGCCCGAGATTGTGGCTGATGAACAACATCGAGGTGCCGTACTTGCGGCCAAGCTCCTTGACCAGTTCCACGACGGCCGCCTCGACGGTGACGTCGAGCGCGGTGGTGGGCTCGTCAAGGATCAGCAGCGACGGCTTCGACATCAGCGCCATGGCGATGACGATGCGCTGCTGCTGGCCGCCCGACAGCTGGTGCGGAAAGCTTTTCAGGATGCGCTCGGGGTCCGGCAGCTTGACGTCGCGAACCACCTCCAGCGCGCGGTCATAGGCCTCTTTCTCGCCGACGCTCTCGTGGATCATCGGCACTTCCATCAGCTGCTTGCCGATCTTCATCGCCGGATTGAGGCTGGCCATCGGCTCCTGATAGATCATCGCGATCTCGTTGCCGCGCACGTCGCGCAACTCTTCCTTCGACATCTCGCTCAGGTCGCGGCCCTTGAACTTGATGGTGCCGCCGACGACGCGGCCGTTGACGCCCAGGTCCTGCATCACGCCCAGCGCCACGGTCGACTTGCCGCAGCCGCTCTCGCCCACCAGCCCCAGCGCCTCACCGGGATGGACGACGCAAGAGAAATCCATCACCGCGGGGATCTCGTTGAGCCGGGTGAAAAAGCTGATCGACAGCTTGTCGATCTCCAGGATCGGGCCGTCGAATTCCCATTTCATGTCCCAGTCTCCTTTTCCGGCCCAGTTAGGCTCAGTCCTTCAGGCTTTCCTCGCGCAGCCCGTCGGCCAGCAGGTTCAGCCCCAGCACCAGGCTGAGCAGCGCCAGCGCCGGTGGCAGAGCAGGGTGCAGGTAGATCGATAGCAGCTTGCGGCCCTCGTTGATCGTCGAGCCCCAGTCGGGGCTTTCTGGCGGCAGGCCCAGGCCGAAGAAGCCCAGCGTTCCCAGAAGGATCGTGGTGTAGCCCACGCGCAGGCAGAAATCGACGATCAGCGGGCCGCGTGCATTGGGCAGGATCTCCCACAGCATGATGTACCAGGGACCCTCGCCGCGCGTTTGGGCGGCGGCCACGTAATCGCGGGTCTTGATGTCCAGCGCCAGGCCGCGGACGATCCGGAACACGGTGGGCGAGTTGACGAAGACCACCGAGACGAAGACCACCAGGATGCCGCCGGGCACGTTGAACCCGTCGAACCAGATCGGAACGAAGTCCACCTTGGTGCCGTCCTCGTTGATCAGCGACAGGTACAGCCAGATCAGCACGCCCAGAACGCCCACCAGAAGCGGCGTGCGGATGTTCGGCTGGGTGTGGTAGCGCGAATTCAGCAGGATGCCGACGAAGATGATCGGAAAGACGAACATCACCGTGGCCATGTAGCTGGGGATCCCCGTGGCGACGATTTCCGGCGTGACCAGCAGGTAGAACAACAGGATGACGGGGAAGGCCAGGATCAGGTTGGCCAGGAAGGACAGCACGGTGTCCAGCTTGCCGCCGTAATAGCCCGCCGGCAGACCCAGGGTGATGCCGACCATGAAGGCGAACAGCGTCGCCATCGGGGCGATCTGCACGACCACCCAGGCCCCCTTGATGACCCGGCTGAACACGTCGCGGGCCAGGTTGTCGCCGCCAAGAAGGTACCACGCATACTGGCCCTCCTCGGCGCCGGCCAGCGGCGTGCCGGGCACCTTGTTCTTCATGCCCGAGACTTGCGTCAATTCGTCATGGGTGACGATCAGGTCGAAGGCGCCGAAGATCGCGGTGAACACCCAGAACATCACCAGCCCGAACCCGACCATTCCGATCGGGCTGTCGAACAGCTTGCCGTAAAGCCCCAGCTTGCGTTTGTAGGTCACCGAGATCGTGAAGACGGCAACCAGCGCGATCCAGGTGGGCGTCAGCTGCGCGAGGATGCGGAGGATGATGTCGAACGTGCCGAGCGGTTCCATGCGTCAACCCTCCCTTACGATATGCGGATGCGCGGGTTGAGGTAGACATAGCCGATGTCGGACATCAGCTGCGTCACCAGCACCACGAAGACTGACACCACCGAGACGCCCAGCAGCAGCTCGATGTCATTGTTGCCGGCGGCCTGCACCAGGGTCCAGCCGAAGCCCTTGTAGTTGAACAGGGTCTCGACGATGACGACGCCGTTCAGAAGCCACGGAAACTGCAGCATGATCACGGTGAACGGCGCGATCAGCGCGTTGCGCAGCGCGTGCTTGATGACGATGTTGGGAAAGCTCACGCCCTTCAGCCGCGCGGTGCGGATGTATTGCGCGGTCATCACCTCTGCCATCGAGGCGCGGGTCATCCGCGCGATATAGCCCATGCCATATAGCGCGATGGTCAGCACCGGCAGGGTGAAATTCGCGAAGGTGATGTCGTCGGTGGCCGAGGTCGCGGTGCCCTTGAACCACTTCAGCCCGACAGCGGACGAGGCGAAGACGGCGATGAAGATCACGCCAGAGACATATTCCGGCGTCGCCGTGGTGATGATCGAGGCGGTAGACAGCGAGCGGTCCAGCTTCGATCCCTCGCGCATCCCCGCCAGCACACCGATGATCAGCGCGCCGGGTACCATCACCAGCATCACGCACAGCATCAGCCAGCCAGTCAGGCCCAGCCGCTTGCCCACGACCCCGGCGACGTCATCCTTGAACACGGTGGAATAGCCCCAATCGCCTTGAAGGATACCGCAGCGGCGCGGGGCGGTTTCGGCGGTGAGATCGCCGGAGATGCAGCGCCCGGTGACCTGACCGGCCTCATCGGTGTGGGTGAATCCGGGCAACACTCCCAGCCATTCGCCGTATTTCACCGGAACCGGCTGAAGATAACCCCTGTTGCCGAGCCAGGACAGGACCTGCTCGTCCGTCATCCGCTGGTTGCCCTGGTTCTTGGCCAGCTTTTCGAGGTTGGGATAGAGATTGGTCAGAAAGAACACGATGAAGGTCAGGCACAGCGCCGTAAGGATCATCACTCCTACACGTCGCGCAATGAACATCAGCATTTCAGTGCCCCCCGGCGGTCAGTCTTTGGCAGGCTCAAGCTCCCGCCTCGATCCGGCGACGCCTTGCCGGATTGAAGGGAAGGGGCGCGCCCGGAAGCGCGCCCCTGGCGTCGGTCAGGCCGCGAAACCGAGCTTGTAAAGATGAATTTCGTGGCTGGGATGCTTGGCCGCGTTCACCACGTTCGGCGCGTGGTGGTTGTAAAGCCCCCGCCAGAACGGCTGGATCATCACGCCATCGTCCCGCAGCAGCGTCTCGATCTTTGCCATGATCTCGCGTCGCGCTTCTGCGTCCGCGACCGACAGGGCCTGATTGATCAGGGCGTCGAACTCGGGGTTGGCATAGGCGGTCTCGTTCCAGGCCTCGCCCGACCGGTAGGCCAGCGCCAGAACCTGCACCTCCAGCGGACGGTGGTTCCAGGTGGTGGCGCTGAACGGGTACTTCGCCCAGTCGTTCCAGAAGGTCGAGCCCGGCAGGATCGTCCGCTTGACGCTGATGCCCGCGTCGCGCAGTTGCGCCGCGATCGCGTCGCCGGTGTTCTTTTCCCAGTCGTCGTCGACCGTGATCAGCTCGTGCTCCATGTCGGCGGCGTCCGTGGCGTCCATCATTTCCTTGGCCGCAGCCGGGTCGAAGGGCGCGGGCCCGATATCGGCATAGGCCGGATGGATCGGGCAGACATGGTGGTTTTCCGCGACGACGCCCCGCCCGGAATAGCCGAGTTCGAGGCAGACGTTGTTATCGACGGCCAGCGCCAAAGCCTTGCGGACGTTCTTGTCGGCATAGGGCACCATGCCGTTGACTTCGGCCACCTGATTGGTGCGGACGACGAGAGTTGCCGCCGTCACCGCCTCGGTCCGGGTCCAGCCGATGGCGTCCATGATGTCGATGAAGTCGCCCACCGTTTCATAGAACATGTGGACCTCTTCGGCCTCGGCTGCCGCGATCCATGACGATGGGTCGGTGCCGTAATCAATGAACTCGATTCGATCGACATAGGGCCCGCCATAGACCGAGGTGCCCCACCATTCCATGTCGGTATTGCGGTTCAGCGAGCACTTCACGCCAACCTCCAGTTCGTCTGGAACGAACGGGCCGGTGCCGATGCCATTGCTCCAGACGTCGCCGTCGCCGGTATAGGACGAATGCGTCACAGCCGACGGATAGTCCGAGATGTTCGCAATGATCGCGATGTCGGGGGCGGACAGGGCAAGCTTGACGGTGTGCGAGTCGACGACGGTGATCGCGCCATCGCGCGCCTTGCCGGTGGCCTCGTCGATCAGCCCCGTCATCCGGCTGGCCATCGAGTTGGTCTCGTCCGCCTTGTCGCAGAACAGCCCGAACATGCGCGCCACGTCATCCGCCGTGAAATCGTCGCCGTTGTTCCACTTGACGCCCTGGCGGACATTCAGCGTGTATTCGGTGGCGTCGTCGTTCACTTCCCAGCTTTCCAAGAGCATGCCGCGGAATGTGCCGTCGGAATTGTACTCGACCATGTATTCCAGGAAACCGCGCGACTGGTTGCCAAGTTCGGACCAGTCATAGGACCGTGGGTCTTTCATCGCCTTGACCGACTGCTGAATGCGCATCGTGCCCCCCGGCGCGATGTGGCTGGCGGCGCGGGCGGGCTGTTCCAGCCCTAGCAAGCCATAGGCTGCGGTCGAGGCGACACCCAGCGCCGTGGCGCGGGTCAGGAACTCGCGCCGGCTGAGCGCGCCGGCCTTGTACTCGGCAAGATACATTTCGGCGGCCGGATGCACCGGCCGTTTCTGAGTGGTGGACGTCATCGTGTTCTCCCTGTGAGACGTTTTTTGTTTTATCGCACACAGCACCAATCAGGACGCCCCGAGGCGGGGCGGCCAAGACCGGAACTGCCTACTTTCCCTCTCCCGCACATTCCGCACGGTTTTTGCCCATGCGTCAACGGCTCGTTTCGCCCTTTCGCGTCACAAAAACGACATGTTGGCGGTCGGAAACCGACATTCCGGGGCGCAGCCGGATCAGCCCGGTCAGGCGCGGCGCCGGAAAGTTGACGGTGTCTGCCCGGTCTGCTTCTGGAAGGCCCGCGTGAAATAGGCCGCCGAGCGAAATCCGAGTTCGGCGGCAATGGCCTTGACCGGGCGGCGGGTCTCCGCCAGCAGCCGCCGCGCCTCGAAATGCAGCCGGTCGGTCAGCAGGGCCGAGGCAGACCGGCCGCAGGCCACGTTGCAGCACCGGGTCAGGTGCGTCGGCGTCACGCCGAGCTGCTCTGCGTAATCGTGGACCGTCTTGCCGCTGCGGAAGTCACGTTCGATCAGCGCGGAATAGGCCATCGCCAGCCGCCGCGCGGCGTCAAGGCCGATGTCTTGAATGTTTTCCTGCCCGGCCTGGCGCTTCAGCCAGATCGACAACAGCCCGGCATGAGCCATCAACGCCCGGTCCTTTTCCGGGCGATCTTCCTTTATCTCGCGGTGAAGATTGTCGATCATCGCTGTCAGCTCGGCCTGCTGCTGCACTTCGCGAAACCGCAGATGCACCGGCTGGTCCGGCAGCTCCAGTTCTGGAGCGCGCAGGAAGAAGACCGAAGTGCCGAAGACCTGTCCCAGCATGTCGTAGCCGTGCATGGTGCCCGGCGGCAGAAAGACCGCGTGGTGCGGGCCGAAGCCTTGCGTGACCCCGGCGACGGTGATGCGGCCCTGTCCGCGGGTGAACCACAACAGCACCGGCTGGGCGTGGCTGCGCATCGCCTCCGTCCGCCAGCGCGTCTCGGGCGTCAGGCGCGGCAACGGCTCGACGCGGAACCGCTGCGTCTTCAGGCCGCTGTTGATGTCGGGCCGGTTGGGGCTGAATATCTGGATCATGTTCGAAAACTGAAATGTCTCATGTGTTCGTGTCAGGGTTTCCTGGCAATTCCATCGGATTCGTGCGGCGGCAGGCTCATTATGGCAGGTCAACCGGGGTCCAGTCACGCATTTTCGACCGGAACCAGGTGCGCTGACGCTTGGCATATTGCCGCGTCGCGATCTTGCCAGCTTCCACCGCATCCGCAAGCGGCAACTCGCCTTTAAGATGTGCAATGAGTTCGGAACCGCCGATCGCCTTCGACGAGGGTCGCGCCGGATCCCAGCCGGGCAGGTTGGCCTGCGCCTCGGCCAGCGCGCCGTCGGCGATCATCCGGTCAAAGCGCCGCGCGATCCGGTCGGCCAGCCAGTCGCGGTCCGCCTCCAGCAAGATCCGCGCGCAGGCCGCGGGCGGCAGCAGGGGCGCCGGCGTCGCGTCCTGCCACGCCGCCAACCCGCGCCCGGTGGAACGCAAGACCTCCCAGGCGCGCTGCACCCGGACCGGGTTTGCGGTGTCGATGCGCGCCGCCGTCTCGGCGTCGAGCTCGGCCAGCAGCGCGCGGGTGCCTTCGGCGGCCATCCGGGCATCGGCCAGCGCGCGGATCTCGGGCGGGGTTTCCGGGATCTCGGCCAGGCCCTCGGTCAGGGCGGTGAAGTACAGACCGGTCCCGCCGACCAGGATCGGCCGCGCGCCGCCGCGCAACGCCGGTTCGACCTCGCGCAGCCAGTGGCCGACGGAATAGGCCGCCTCGCCCGGCACGTGCCCGTACAGCAGGTGCGGCGCCACCGCCTCTTCATCGGGCGTCGGCCGCGCGGTCAGCACGCGCCAGTTGGCGAAAACCTGCAACGCGTCGGCATTGACGATGACGCCGCCCTGCCGCGCCGCGATCTCCAGCGCCAGCGCGGATTTGCCGCTGGCCGTCGGCCCGGCGATCAGCACCGGCTGCTCGGCGCCGATCCGGTTCAGCGCATCTCGGTTCATGGGGCGGGTTCAGCATTGAACATGGCGGTCTTTTGCGACACTTTGCGCCAGCGGAACAGGGGACAGGGGCGGGTTTTCATGGACAGCGGCGAGATCGGGGCCACGACGACCAAGTACAAACGGGTTCTGCTGAAAATCTCGGGCGAGGCGCTGATGGGCGATCAGGGTTACGGGCTGCACCCCCCCACCGTCCAGCGCATCGCGCAAGAGGTCAAGTCGGTCCACGACCTGGGCGTCGAGATCTGCATGGTGATCGGCGGCGGAAACATTTTCCGCGGATTGCAGGGATCGGCGCAGGGAATGGAACGGACCACCGCCGATTACATGGGCATGCTGGCCACCGTGATGAACGCGCTGGCGATGCAGTCCGCGCTGGAACAGATGGGCGTGTTCACCCGCGTCATCTCGGCGATCCCGATGGACCAGGTCTGCGAGCCATACATCCGCCGCCGTGCCGTCCGGCACCTGGAAAAGGGCCGCGTCTGCATCTTCGCCGCCGGCACGGGCAACCCCTATTTCACCACCGACACGGCGGCGACTTTGCGTGCGAACGAAATGAGTTGCGAGGCGATCTTCAAGGGCACCAAGGTCGATGGCGTCTACGACAAGGACCCCAAGAAGCACACCGACGCCGAGCGCTACGACAAGGTGACCTACGACGAGGTTCTGCAGAAGAATCTCGGCGTGATGGACGCCTCGGCGATAGCACTGGCGCGCGACAACCACCTGCCGATCATCGTGTTTTCCCTCGACGAACCCGGCGGGTTCCGGGGTATCCTGTCGGGCGAAGGCACCTATACAATCGTGCATTCCTGAGGATATACCGGGGCAAACGCCCCTGAGAGGCGGCAGCGAAGAGTGGCAGTCATGGCAGACGACGACCTTGACATCGATGTAAACGATCTCTCCCGGCGGATGGAGGGCGCGATGCACGCGCTCAGCACCGATTTCGCGTCGCTGCGGACGGGTCGCGCCAGCGCCGCCATGGTCGAGCCGATCATGGTCGACGCCTATGGCCAGCCGACGCCGCTGAACCAGATCGGCACCGTCAACGTGCCGGAACCGAGGATGCTGACGATCAACATCTGGGACAAGTCGCTGGTCGGCAAGGCCGAGAAGGCGATCCGCGAAAGCGGCCTGGGCATCAACCCGCAGCTCAACGGCACGATCATCATGCTGCCGATCCCGGAACTGAACGAGGAACGCCGGCGCGAGCTGACGAAAGTCGCCGGGCAATATGCCGAACATGCCCGCGTCGCCATCCGCAACGTGCGCCAGGACGGGATGCACCGGCTGAAAAAGGCCAAGTCCGCCGGCATGTCCGAGGACGAGAACAAGATCTGGCACGACGAGATCCAGGAACTGACCGACAGCTACATCGCCAAGGTCGACGCCGCGCTGGAGACCAAGCAAGCGGAAATCATGCAGGTGTAAGCGCCGTCCGGGAAACGCTCCGGCGATCCGTTCACGGCGCGAACGGGCGGAGCCCCAATAAGCCCAAGCGGCGCATCGTATCGAGGTAAACGAACAGTGAAGAAGCAGAATATCAAGACCGGTCCGGCCCACGTCGCCATCATCATGGACGGAAATGGACGCTGGGCCAGGCAACGCGGCAAGCCACGGCTTTTCGGCCACCACGCCGGGGCGCGCCGGGTCCGCGAGATTGTGCGCTCCTGTCCCGACCTGGGCGTCAAGTACCTGACGATCTTCGCGTTCTCGACCGAGAACTGGAGGCGCACCCAGACCGAGGTTGCCGGGCTGATGTCGCTGTTCCGGCGTTACATCACCCGCGAAGCCCAGGCGCTGTTCCGCGAAAACGTGCGCGTGCGCTTCATCGGCGACCGCATCAAGCTTGACGACAAGCTCGTCGCGCTGATGGACGAGCTGGAACTGCTGACCGCGGGCAATGACGGCACCCATCTGACCATCGCCCTCAATTACGGCGGCCGCGACGAGGTGGCGCGCGCCACCAAGCGACTGGCGCGCGAGGTCAAGGCGGGCAGGGTGGACCCCGAGACCGTCGATGGCGAAACGCTTGCGCATTACCTGGATACCTATTTCCTGCCCGATCCGGACCTGGTGATCCGCACCAGTGGCGAGGCGCGGATCTCGAACTTCCTGCTCTGGCAGTCGGCCTATGCCGAGTACGAATTCATCGACACGCTGTGGCCCGACTTCTCCGAGGAAATCTTCGCCCGCATCGTCACGGGCTTCGGCCGGCGCGAACGGCGCTACGGTGCCGTCCTGGCATGAGCCGACCGGCGCCGAACTGGGACGATCTGCGCCCCAGGCTGATCACCGGCGCGGCGCTGATCATCGTGGGCGCCATCGAGATATGGCTGGGCGGGCTTTGGTTCGCCTCGATGGCGGCGCTGGTGACCGGCATCATCATCTGGGAACTGGTGCAGATGTGCGGTCCGCTGCGGCCGCAGCGCGCGATTCAGCTGGCCGTGCTGACCGGCGCCATGGTGCTGTTCGCGCGGCCGCTGCCGGTGGTCTGGGCGCTCTTGGTGCTGGCGGTGCCCGCGGTCGTGGGCATGCTGGCGCTGAAGGACCGCAATCCCAGGATCTTCTTTCTGTTCGCGGTGGCCGTCCTGCTGGCGGGCTACGGCCTGATCGTGTTCCGCGACAGCTATTCCATCGTCTGGTTCTGCTGGCTGATCCTGATCGTCGTGGCCACCGACATCGCCGGCTATTTCGGTGGCCGCATGATCGGCGGCAAGAAGTTCTGGCCGAAGGTCAGCCCCAAGAAGACCTGGGCCGGCATCCTGTCGGGCTGGGCCGTCTCGGCGGTGATCGGGGCGCTGTTCCTGACATTTACCGATGCCGGCCGCGACATCATCTGGATCTCGGTCATCCTGTCCTTCGCCTCGCAGATGGGCGACATCGCGCAAAGCTCGGTGAAACGGCGCATGGGGGTCAAGGACAGCTCGAACCTGCTCCCCGGCCACGGCGGCCTTTTCGACCGGTTCGACGCGCTGCTGGGCGCGTCCCTGTTCATGCTGCTGACCGCCCTGGTGGTCGACGTGCCGGATCTGCAATTCTGAAATGGCACGCCGGGTCTCAATCTTCGGGGCCACCGGATCGGTGGGCCAGAACACCATCGATCTGATCGCCCGCGACCGGGAATCATACGACATCATAGCCTTGACGGGCGGCGCCAATGTGGAACAGCTGGCCGCCGATGCCCGCCGCCTTGGCGCGCAGGTGGCGGTCACCGCGTTCGAGGACCGGCTGGGCGAATTGCGCGACGCGCTTGCCGGCAGCGGCGTCGAGGCGGCGGCAGGCGAGACCGCGCTGCTCGAGGCCGCCGACCGGCCGGCCGACTGGGTGATGTCTGCCATCGTCGGCGCGGCGGGGCTGGCGCCTGGCATCCACACGCTGCGCCACGGTGGCATCCTGGCGCTGGCCAACAAGGAAAGTCTCGTGACGGCGGGGCCGCTGTTAACGGCGGAGGCGCGGGCGCACGGCGCCACGATCTTGCCCGTGGACAGCGAGCATTCGGGCGTGTTCCAGGCCCTGACCGGCGAGCGCATCGAGGATGTCGAGCGCGTCATCATCACCGCCAGCGGCGGCGCGTTCCGCGACTGGCCGCTCGAGGCGCTGGAACACGCGACCCCCGATCAGGCGTCGAACCATCCGAATTGGGACATGGGCCAGCGGATCACCATCGATTCGGCGTCCATGTTCAACAAGTCCATGGAACTCATTGAAACCAAGGAGTTCTTCGGGATCGCGCCCGATCGGATCGAGGTGCTGATCCACCCCGAAAGCCTGGTTCACGCGCTGGTGGGGTTCCGCGACGGCGCGCTCATGGCGCATGTCGGCCCGCCTGACATGCGGCATGCCATCGGCTATGCGCTGCACTGGCCGGAACGCCGGGCGCTGCCGGTCGAACGGCTCGACCTTGCGCAGATTGGACAGCTTACTTTTGCGGCCCCCGACGAGACACGCTGGCCGGCGTTGCGCCTGGCGCGAGAGGTCATGGCGACGGGCGGCCTTGCGGGTACCGCATTCACCGCCGCGAAAGAGCGCGCGCTCGATGCCTTCATCGAGCGGCGCATAGGATTTTCCGCGATGGCGCGGGTGGTCGAGGAGACACTTGCGCGGCTGTCATCCGCTTCCGGCCTTGGTTCCGACACGATTACCCTTGATAACGTGGCCCGGATGGACCATCTCGCCCGGATAACCGCGGACGAGATCATCGCGCAGGCAGGCTAGGGCATAGACAATTGGAACTCACCGCACTGATCCCGCAATTCGGCAACCTGCTCTATACAATCGGTGCGTTCATCATCGCGTTGTCGGTCATCGTCGCGGTGCATGAATACGGCCACTACATCGTCGGGCGCTGGTGCGGCATCAAGGCAGAGATATTCTCGATCGGCTTCGGACCGGTGCTCTGGTCCCGGCCCGACAAGCACGGGACGGTGTGGCAGATCGCGGCGCTGCCCTTCGGCGGCTATGTCAAGTTCCTGGGCGACGCCAGCGCGGTCAGCGACAAGGCGGCGGACGATTACGAGGAATTGCCCGAAGAGACCAAGCGGCACACCATGCACGGCGCACCGCTGTGGGCGCGCGCGGCGACCGTGGCGGCGGGACCCTTATTCAACTTCGCCCTTTCGATCCTTGTTTTCGGGGCAATATTGCTGTTTCGCGGCGTAGCCTCGGACCCGCTGACGATCGCAGAATTACGCCCGATGCCGAGCCTTGAGGGGCAGTTACAGCCGGGGGACGAGATCCTGGCGATCGCCGGCCAGGACACCCCCGAGGTCGAGGATTTCGACGGATTCGTGGATAAGCTGCCGGTCGCCCCGGCGCTCGACTACACCCTGCGCCGCAAAGGCGACACGATCACCGTGGCCGCGCCCTATCCGTTCCCGCCGCTTGTCTCCGGCCTGACACCCGGCTCGGCGGCGATGGAGGCGGGCCTCGAGGTGGACGACGTCATATTGCGTGTCGACGGCCAGGCGCTGGTCGCTTTCGACGAACTGCGCGAGGCGGTGGTCGCATCGGAAGGCAATCCGCTGACGCTGACCATCTGGCGCGACGGTGAAACATTCGACGTGACGCTGACTCCTCGCAGCATGGATTTGCCGCGCGCCGACGGCGGCTTCGAGACGCGCTATCTCATCGGCATCACGGGCGGATTGTTTTTTGCCCCGGCCACCGAGACGCCGGGGCTCTTCGAGACCCTGTCCTACGGCGTCAACCAGACGTTCTACATCATCCGGTCCTCGCTCAGCGGGCTGTACCACATGGCCGCCGGACTGATCGACTCGTGCAACCTGCGTGGCCCGCTCGGCATCGCCGAGACCAGCGGGCAGGCGGCCAGCCAGGGCTGGACCAGCTTCATCTGGTTCATCGCGGTGCTCAGCACGGCGGTGGGGCTGCTGAACCTGTTCCCGATCCCGGTGCTCGACGGCGGCCACCTGGTGTTCCACGCCTACGAGGCGATGGCCGGAAAACCGCCCAGCGACAAGGCGCTCAACGTCCTGATGGCCGTCGGGCTGGCGATGTTGCTGATGCTGATGGCGTTCGCGCTGGGCAACGATCTGTTCTGCCCGTAAGTCTCCGCGATTCCGCCGCAATCCCGCCATATTTGCCGCTTATCAAATCTCGCGCGTTGTGTTGCGCGGAACAAGGAGTGGACGGATGGACGCTATCCGGAACGGCTATCAAGGCCTGTCGCTGCTGGCGAACCTGAACTGGGACAGATTTCTGTTCCTGGGCCTCAGCGGTGCTGCGCTGTTCCTGGCAGGCTATATCGTCTCGCTCTAGGCCCGGTACCGCCCCGGAAACTTCTTCCAAGCCCCTGGAAGAAATGACGAAAATCCGCACCCGCTTTGGCGGGTGTTTTGCTGTCCGGACCTGTGCGGCCCGGTTTGCCGGAACGAATGCCAGGAAAAGCGGTGCATTTATACCATATCTAGTGGCACGATTCGCCCTGCAACATACCGCTGGGTGATTTCTGCCTTTTGACAAGCGTTTGCATAGCCGTTACTCACTTTTCCAAACCTGCGACAGTCGGGACGGGGGCGTTAGATTATGGCATCGAGGCGAACAATGCAGGCAGACCGTGCGGGGGCAGTCACTCTGCTGCGGGTGCTTTCGCTCTTTTTCTTCGTCGCAGCAGCCGGGTACACCGCCTCGGCGCCGCAGGCACAGGCCCAGGTCTACCGTTTCACGACGATCCAGATCGAGGGCAACACACGGATCGAACCCGGCACCATCCTCAGCTATGTGGGCATCGCCCGGAACGAAACGATCACCGCGGGCCAGTTGAACGACGGCTACCAACGCCTGCTGAACTCGGGCCTGTTCGAGACCGTGAATTTCGACCCGCGCGGCGCGACCCTTGTGATCGAGGTTCAGGAATATCCCACGATCAACGTGATCAGCATCGAGGGCAACCGCAGGCTCAAGGACGAGGATCTGGAAACGGTCATCCAGTCCCAGTCGCGGCGGGTCTATTCGCCGACGCTGGCCGAACAGGACGCGGCCGCCATCACACAGGCCTACGAACAGGCAGGGCAGCTGGGCGCGGCGGTCGACCCGGTGATCATCCGGCGCTCCAACAACCGCGTCGACCTGGTCTTCGAAGTCAAGGAAAGCCGCGTGGTCGAGGTCGAGCGGATAAGCTTCGTCGGCAACCGTGCCTATAGCGACCGCCGCCTGCGCCGGGTGCTGGAAAGCAAGCAGGCGGGCCTCTTCCGCCAGATCATCCAGCGCGACACCTTCGTCGAGGATCGCCTGGAATTCGACAAGCAGGTGCTGCGCGACTTCTACCTGTCGCGCGGCTATCCGGATTTCGAGATCCTGTCGGTCTCGTCGGAATTCTCCCGCGAGCGCAACGCCTTTTTCGTTGTCTTCAATGTCCGCGAGGGCCAGCAATACCGCCTGGGCGACATCACCGTCGTCTCCGACCTGCCCGAAATCGATGTCGACGAGTTCCAGGATGTAGTCCGCATCCGCGGGGGCCAGATCTGGTCGCCGAACGCGGTCGATTCCACCATCGCGCGGCTCGAGCGGCTGGCGATCCAGAAGGACCTCAGCTTCATCCGGGTCGAGCCGCGGATCACCCGCAATGACCGCAACCTGACGCTGGATATCGAATTCGCCGTCGTCCGCGGCGACCGCATCTTTGTCGAGCGCATCGACATCGAGGGCAACGCCACCACGCTGGACCGTGTCATTCGGCGCCAGTTCCGAACCGTCGAGGGCGACCCGTTCAACCCCCGCGAAATCCGCGAAGCCGCCGAGCGCATCCGCGCGCTCGGGTTCTTCTCCAAGGCCGATGTGACCGCGCGCGAGGGCAGCAGCGCCGATCAGGTTATCGTCGACGTCGATGTCGAGGAACAGCCCACCGGCTCGCTCGGATTCGGCGCCACCTACAGCGCCTCTACCGGGGTCGGTTTCACGATCAGCTTCGCCGAGCGCAACTTCCTCGGCCGCGGCCAGTCGCTGTCTTTCGAACTGGCCACCGCCACCGATAGCGGAACCTACGGTTTGAGCTTCGCGGAACCCGCCTTCCTGGGCCGCGATCTGCGCTTCGGGATTTCCGCCTCGTACTCCGAAACCAACACGGTCTCGAACACCTTCTACAACACCCGCTCCGGACTGTTCTCGCCGTCGCTGGAATTCCCGGTCAGCGAATACGGACGGCTCGGGGTCAAGTATTTCCTCACCGGAGCCGAGATCACCGACGTCCCCGCCACCTCATCGACAATCCTGGCGACCGAAGCCGCCCGCGGGTTGGAGGTCGCCAGCGGCGTCGGCTACACCTACACCTACAGCACGCTGGATAGCGGGCTGAACCCCGATGCCGGGGTGCTGCTGCGCTTTGGCCAGGACTTCGCCGGGATCGGCGGCGATCTGGAATACATCCGTACCACCGCGCTGGCCGTCGCCGAGACCAAGGCCTGGAACAACGACTTGACGCTCCGCGCCGTCTTCGAAGGCGGCGTTCATGCTTCGCTGGGCGGAGGGGTCAGCAAGATCACCGAGCGCTTCACGCTGAACAACAGGATGCGCGGCTTCGACATCTTTGGCGCCGGGCCACGCGATCTGACCGCTGGGAACACGGACGCACTTGGCGGCAACTACTTCGCCGTTGCCAAGTTCGAGGCCGAGTTCCCGCTGGGACTGCCAGAGGAATACGGCGTCACTGGCGGCGTCTTCCTCGACGTCGGCTCGGTCTGGGGGCTGGACAACACGATGGGCTCCGGCGGCCCGGTCGATGACAGCCTGCACCTTCGCTCGGCTGTAGGCGTCTCGATCTTCTGGGATACTCCGATCGGCCCGCTGCGCTTCAACTTCTCCAAGGCGATCCAAAAGCAGCCCTACGATATCGAGCGGTCGTTCGATCTGACGATCTCGACCAGGTTCTGAGCCATGCGACCGGCCCGCCGCATCCGGCTGGCCACGCTGGGCCTCGCTGCCGTTCTGTCCGCCGGGCAGGCGTCGGGGCAGGAGGCCCTGCAATTCCCGTCGCCGATTCTGACGCTGGACCAGGAGGCGCTGTATAACGGCAGCCTCGCGGCAGAGCGCATTTCCGAAGAGATCGAGCGGCGCGGCGACGAACTGGCCGCCGAGAACCGGGAAATCGAGGCGCGCCTGGTGGCCGAGGAGCTTGAACTGACCGAAAAGCGGCCGACCATGGACCCCGAGGCATTCGGCCAGCTTGCCGACGCCTTCGACGAAAAGGTGCAGAGGCTGCGCGCCGAACAGGACGCCAAGACCCGCGAATTGCAGCGCCTGCGTGATCGCGAGCGGCAGACCTTCCTTCGCCGTATCAGTCCGATCCTGGGCGAGATCGTGCGCGAGCGCGGAGCGGTCGTGGTGCTCGACCGCCGTTCGGTCTTTCTTTCGGCCGAAAGCATCGACATCACACAAGAGGCCATCGACCGGATAAACGCCGCCTTCGAAGAGGACGAGGCACTGCCCGGCCCGGACGCGCCCGAGCCCGAACCCCCCGCGCCGGTGCCGACCGCACCTGGCGATCCCGGCCAGCCGCCATCGCCCGCCGATCCCTGAGCCATTGTCTCGCCGCAGGGGGCTTGCTAGGACGAACCTGCCGCCGACAGGGACGAGGGATTATCCATGACTGACGCGCTCAAGACCGCTGATATCCACCTGATCCAGCGGATCATCCCGCATCGGTATCCATTCCTGCTGGTGGACCGGGTGGTCGACATCGACGGCGCCAAGACCGCCACCGGTATCAAGAACGTCACCTTCAACGAACCGCACTTCCAGGGCCATTTCCCCGGAGCGCCGATCATGCCCGGCGTCACCATCATCGAGGCGATGGCGCAGACGGCGGCCGTCATGGTCGGCGTGGCGCAGGACATGGCGGACCAGAATTTCCTGATCTATTTCATGGCCATCGACGGATGCAAATTCCGGCGCAAGGTGGTCCCCGGAGACGTGCTGAAGCTGCATGTCGAGACCAGGCGCGGCGGCGGCAAGATCTGGAAATTCGTCGGCCGCGCCGAGGTCGAGGGCGATCTGGCCGCCGAGGCGGAGTTTACCGCCATGATCGATTTCAACGCCGGCTGACGCTGCATGGCCGTCCACGCCTCTGCGCAGGTCCATGCCAGCGCCGTCGTCGAGGACGGCGCCGAGATCGGCGCGGGCGTGCGGATCGGTCCGTTCGCCTGTATCGGCTCTAAGGTGCGGCTCGACAAGGGCGTCGAGGTCAAGAGCCACGCGGTCGTCGCCGGCGACACCGAAATCGGCGAGGGCACGGTCATCTTCCCCTATGCCTGCATCGGAGAGATCCCGCAGGATCTGAAATATGCCGGCGAGGACACACGGCTGATCGTCGGCGCGCGCAACCGTATCCGAGAGGGCGTGACGATGAACACCGGCACCGAGGGCGGTGGCGGCGTGACGCAAGTCGGCGACGACAACCTGTTCATGACCGGTGCGCATGTCGGCCACGACGTGACGCTGGGCAACCGCGTGGTGGTGGCCAACCAGGTGGCCTTTGCCGGGCATTGCGTGATCAGCGACGACGTGATCATCGGCGGCCTGTCGGGCATTCATCAATGGGTGCGCATCGGCCGCGGCGCGATCGTCGGCGCGGTGACGATGGTCACCCACGACGTGATCCCCTACGGGCTGGTCCAGGGTCCGCGCGGCGTGCTGGACGGCCTGAACCTCGTCGGGCTGAAGCGCAAGGGCGTGGCCCGCGGCGAGATCTCGGCGCTGCGCGCCGCCTATCGTTCGCTGGCCGAGGGCGAGGGCGCTTTCCAGGACCGCGCCCGCAGGCTCGCCGCCGAGACCGACAGCGCCTACGTGCGCGAGGTCACCGATTTCGTGCTGGCGGGCAGCGACCGGTCCTACCTGACACCGCGCTGATGACGGACCTGGCCATCCTCGCGGGGCAGGGGGCGCTGCCGCGGATGATCGCCGCGCAGCATCCCGGCGCCCTGTTCGTGACCTTCGCGGGCGTGCCGGTCGCGGCGCCCGCCAATCCAACGCTGCAGGCCTCATTCGAACGCTTCGGCCAGCTCTTCGCCGATCTCAAGTCGCGCGGCATCGCCCGCGTCGTCTTCGCCGGCGGCCTGTCCCGCCCGGCGCTCGACCCGGCACGGTTCGACGCCAAGATGCAGGCGCTCTTTCCCGGCTTCATGACCGCCATGGCCGGCGGCGACGACGGCCTTCTGCGTGCCGTGATCGCCGCCTTCGAGGCCGAGGGCTTCGCCGTCGCCGGCGCGCACGACCTGGTGCCCGACCTCACCGCCCCGCCCGGCCTTCTGGCCGGCCCGGCGCCCGGCGCCCAGGACCTCGCCGACGCCGCCCGCGCCCGCGCCATCCTCACAGCGCTCGGCCCGCACGACGTGGGCCAGGGCGCGGTGGTCGCCGGCGGCCAGTGTCTCGGGATCGAAACCGCGCAGGGCACCGACGCCATGCTCGCCTTCGTCGCGCAGCATCCCGACACCCAGCGCCACGGCGCCCGCGGCGTCCTGCTGAAGGCCCCGAAACCCGGTCAGGACCTGCGCATCGACATGCCCGCCATCGGCCCCGACACCGTCACCGGCGCCCGCGCCGCAGGCCTCGCCGGCATCGCCATCGAGGCCGGCCACGTCCTGCTGCTCGACCGCCCGTCGCTGCTCGACACCGCCGAAGAGGCCGGGCTGTTCGTCCTGGCGCAGAACCCGTGACGCGCCTCTTCCTGCTGGCGGGCGAGGCCTCGGGCGACCGGCTGGGCGGCGCCCTGATGGCCGGGCTGAAACAGCTCCGCCCCGGCACCGAATTCGACGGCATCGGCGGGCCGATGATGCAGGCCGAGGGCCTGACCAGCCGCTTCCCGATGGACGAGCTCAGCGTCTTCGGCATCGCCGAGGTGCTGCCGAAATACCGCGCGCTCAAACGCCGCATCGCCGAGACCGCCGCCGCCGTTCTCGACACCAGACCCGACGCGCTGATCACCATCGACAGTCCCGATTTCAGCCTGCGGGTCGCAAGACGCGTCAAACAGCAATCCGAAATCCGCACCGTGCACTACGTCGCCCCCTCGGTCTGGGCCTGGCGCGCCGGCCGCGCCGCCAAGATGGCGCGCCACATCGACCAGGTGCTGGCGCTCTTGCCGTTCGAGCCGCCGCTGATGCAGGCCGCCGGCATGCGCTGCGATTTCGTGGGCCACCCGGTGGTGGCCGAACCGGTGCCCAGCGACGGCGACATCCGCGCCTTCCGCGCGGCCCACGGCCTCGGACAGGCGCCGGTCCTCCTGGTCCTGCCCGGATCGCGGCCCGGCGAGGTCGGCCGCCTGATGCCGGTCTTCCGCGAAACCGTCGTCCGCGTGCTTGCACGCCACCCCGACCTGCGCGTCGTCATCCCTGCCGCCGCTCAGGTCGCCGATGCGGTCACCGGGTCCGCGGCCAACTGGCCTGGCGCGCCGGTGGTGCTCGATCCCCGGCCGCTGTCCGAGGACGTCGCCCAGTCGCGCAAGCGCGCCGCCTTCGCCGCCGCCGGCACGGCGCTCGCGGCTTCGGGCACCGTCAGCCTCGAGCTTGCCGCCGCCGACACGCCGATGGTCATCGCCTACGACATGAACTGGCTCAGCTGGCAGATCATGAGCCGGATGCTGAAATCCGACACCGTGACGCTGGTCAACCTGGTCTCCGGCACCCGCACGATCCCCGAATTCCTCGGCCCCGCCTGCCGCCCGCCGACCATCGCGGATGCGCTCGACAGTCTGATCGGCGACGCCGAATGGCGCGAGGCGCAGCGCATGGCGATGGCGCAGACGATGACCGCGCTCGGCCGCGGGCAAGAGCCTCCGGGCCAGCGCGCCGCCCGCGCCGTGCTGGACGGGCTCAAGATCGCGCCGCGCGCTGCCCCCCGGACGTAGCCCGCTCCCTTCATCTGGTCATAAATACCTCCGCCGGAGGCGCCGCGGCCTCACGCCGTGAGGCCGCCAAAAAAAAGCGTCCCGGCACAGCCGGGTCCTCTGGATCACCCCCGCTTCAGTCCCGCCTGCAACAGCGACACCATCTGCCCGGTCGGCGGCTCGGCCGACTTGTCGAATCCGATGGCGTCCGGCGACAGCATCACGGTGACATCGCCCAGCGACACCCCCTGCAGCAAGGATGCATCGGGCGAGGCCGCCAGCAGCCGGAACGCCTGCGCCCGCGCCTGGTAAAACCCCGCCAGCCGCTGCAGGTACCGGTAGCGATTGACCACGATCTGCACCAGGTAGATCAGCAGCCCGATCACCGCCAGCCGAGTGGCGATCTGCGCCAGCTGCCGGGCCGGTTCGGCCTGCCGCAGTGCCTGTGTCCGTTGGTCGGATATCTCATCAGAATCGGCCTTGTTCTTTTGCTGCCATGCCAAAGTCTGCACCGCCGCGTTGCACACCGTTGCGCACCGTAGTCATAGCGCTAGGCCGCTGCTCCCAGCCGTTCACTGCCGCGCGCGCACGGTTTAGCGGCTCAAAAGGCGCGGGAATATCCTCGCGCACAGCAACCCCGTTTTTCAGCGGAACGGCGACGATTGCGTCGTCCGGCAGCCGCGCATTCGCTATGGCCCGGACGCCGAAATCGGACCGCGCAGCCTTGTCCAGCGATTGCATCAGGTAGCATTCGCCACCATGCAAGACCTTGCCCGAGAGGCGATCTCGAGGCCCGCGGTAACTGCGCCCGCTTTGAGCTTGAATGGCCCTCGCACCACTCGGCGATCCGACTGACATCTTCCCGTGCCACGTCGGTCAGCGGGGCAGGTGGGTCGGTAACGGGCGGGGTTTCGGACATCGGAGCGAAATGGGCTGTGTGGAACGATTGGCTGCAAAACGGACTTGGGCAGCTTCACCTTAGCACACCCCGCCCAGTCCGTCAGCCGAAGGCCAAACGCACTCCCCGAACGGGATTCATGTTAGCGGTAACACCTTTTCCGCCAACATCTTGACCCCCCGTCCCCATGAGGACACCTTCACTTTCCGCGCCAGATCCACCCGCCGCCGAACACCCGGGAACCCTCGGGGTCATAGAAAACGCAGGCCTGACCCGGCGACACCCCTTCTTCGGGGACCACCAGTTCCACCTCCGCCTCGGTGGCCGAGACCGGCCGGACCACCGCGTCGCGCGGCGGCCTTGTCGAGCGGACCTTCACAGCCAGCGGCCATTCCGCCCGGCTGTCAAAGGCCGCGTCACCCAGCCAGTTTATCTCGCGCACCGGCACCCGGCGCGTGGCCAGCATCTCCTTCGGCCCGACGATCACCCGCCGGCCCTCGACATCCAGCCGCACCACGTAGAGCGGCTCGTCCAGCCCGCCGATCCCCAAGCCCCGGCGCTGGCCGACGGTGTAGTGGATCACCCCGCGATGCGCGCCCAGCACCCGGCCGTCGACATGCACGATCTCGCCCGGATCGGCCGCGCCGGGCCGCAGCTTCTCGATCACCGCGGCATAGTCGCCGTTCGGCACGAAACAGATGTCCTGGCTGTCCGGCTTGTCGGCCACGTCCAGCCTGTGCCGCGCCGCCAGCGCCCGGGTCTCGGCCTTCGAGGTCAGATGGCCCAGCGGGAAGCGCAGGAAGGCAAGCTGCTGGG
>JAHELH010000181.1:0-2808 GCA_024644285.1 Paracoccaceae bacterium
ACCTCCCGCGCGGATTCCTGCGAACTGGCATAGTGTACCGCCACGTCAAAGCCGTCCTCGGCCAGCGCCAGCGCCATCGCGCGGCCCAGCCGGATGCCCGCTCCGGTGACCAAAGCCGTCTTTACCAGCATCTCATCCTCCGCGGCTTAGCAGGGCCATGACATAGACCACGTAGAGACATGTAAAGGCGATACCGGTGAGCCGCCCCATGTTCCGGTTGCGCAACGCAAACGGCGCCAACACCACGGACGCGGCGAGCATGATCCAGAGGTCGAAGGCCAGGAACATCGGGTCGACCGGAATAGTGCCGACCATCGCGGCGATGCCGATGATTGCGAGCAGGTTGAACATGTTCGACCCGATCACGTTGCCCAGCGCGACGTCGGCCTTGTTGCGGATGCAGGCCATGACCGTGGTGGCCAGTTCCGGCAGCGACGTGCCGATGGCCACGAGGGTCAGGCCGATGACGGTCTCGCTGACGCCCATCTCCGTCGCGATGTTGATGGCGGCCTCAATCAGGATATCGGCGCCGATGGGCAGGCCGACCAGGCCCACGGCCATGTAGGCGAGGATCTTCCACCAGCGCATGTGCGGATCCGCGCCCTCGAGCTCTTCGTCGCGGCCGTTGCGCCGGTGCGCGCGCACCTCGCGCGCCTGATCCACGAAGGTCCCGGCAAGAAATGCCAGCAGCAGAAGCCCGTGCACCCAGATCAGCGGCCCGAAAAAGCACAGCGCGATGAACCAGAGGCTGGCCACCATCATGACGAGATAACTCTTGCGGGTATCATGCGCGCCGGTCTGAAGGCCCTTCATCACCGCGGGCACCCCCAGCACCAGCAGCACATTGGCGGTGTTCGAGCCCACCACGTTGCCCAGCGCGATGCCCGGCGCGTTTTCCAGTACCGCCTGGACCGAGATGATCAGTTCCGGCGCCGAGGTGCCGAAGGCGACGATGGTCAGGCTGACGATCAGCGCGGGGATGCCCAGCCGCAGCGCCATGTTGACGGCGCCGCGCACAAGCGCGTCACCGGCAACGAGCAGGATCACCAGTCCCAGGAGGGCGTAGAGAAGGTCCAAGCGCTCAGGCCTTTCCGCAGGTGCAGGGTCCTTTGCCTATCCTGTAGCGTCCGCAGCGGGGGCATTTCATGGACGACAACCGCTTTCGCCCGGGAAACCGGAGCCGCCCGAACATCGCCAGCACGGCCATGCCGATCAGGAACAGAAAGACGATCTTGACGATCATTCAGAGACCGAAACGCGAATAGAGGCTGCGTTCCTCGAACGCCGCGGCCGCCTCGCCCAGCACTTGCGCACCCAGGCGCTGGAACAGCGACCGTTTCTGTCCGTAGATGCGTAACCGGACCTTGTCGCCATAGACTTCTTTCATCTTCGCGGTGGCGTGGCCGATGCCGTCGGCCAGCCCGACCTCGACCGCCTTTTCGCCCACCCAGATGTCGCCGGTGAACAGGTCCGTGGTCCCGTCCAGCCGATCACCACGGCGCTCTTTCACCTGCTCGATAAAGCTGGCGTGGATCTGCTTTTGCAGCTCTTTCAGGCGCTTGACGTCCGTGGGATCCTCGGGGCGGAACGGGTCGAGCATGCCCTTGGCCTTGCCGGCCGTGTAGACCCGCCGCTCGACCCCGTGGCGACCCAGAAACTCGTGGAAGCCGAACGAGGCCGAGATCACGCCGATCGACCCGACGATTGAGTTCCGGTCAAGCCATATCTCGTCGGCCGCGGTGGCCAGCCAGTAGCCCCCCGAGGCCGCGAGATCCTCGACGAAGGCGTAGACCTTGACCTCTTTTTCCTCGGCCAGGCGGCGGATACGGGCGGCGATCAGGCTGGATTGCGCGGGAGAGCCGCCGGGGCTGTTGATCAGCAGCGCCACCGCGTCGGGCTTGCCCCGCCGGAAGGCGCGCTCGATCAGCGGCGCCATGCCGGCATCGTTGAACGCGCCGATCCGCGCGCCGGAGGCGATCATGCCGCCAAGCCGCAGGACAGAGACCAGGGGCGGCCGTTTCATGAAGGGGATGAGATGTCTCATGAGGGGCGATGTAGAGTGTGCGGCACCGGGGAACAAGGCGGCTTGGGAAATTGCCGCAGGCCGCTGGCTTTGGTCGGAGGCGGCGGCGCCGTCCCGACGTCAGGTGTCAAGCCGGCACCGTCAGCGCGGCGGTGTGAATGCGCGGTTCCAAAAAAAGGGTGCGCGAGCCCCCCGGGGGGAAAAGGGGCTCGCGCGTGACCGGGGATCGGTCAGGGTCGTTGGGGTGTTCGGCGGCGCTAGATTGCCATGAGGACCTTGACCTCGTGCGGCTTCAGCGTCGGCCGGGCATGGGCGCCGAAGGCGTAGACGTCCGCCCGCAGCGCCGGGAAGATTCGGAAAAGCTCGTCGCATTTGGCGCTGTCGAGATCGGCGACCTCGATCGAGGCCGGGTGGAAGCTTTCGGTCTCGGCGCCGTTGGAATAGACGATCTGGTGGGTGTCGAAGAGGAAGTGATAGTAGGTCACGGCGTCGCAGGCGCGGTCGACCGTGATCGAATGGTCGTTCAGCAGCGACTGCGCCGGGGCCAGCATTTCGTCCTCGCCAAACAGCAATTCGCAGCGCCAGTCGTTCAGCAGCACGCAATGCTGCGGCGACACCAGCAGGTCCTGCGCCGGCTTGGTCTCGCCCAGCGCGCCGGCCTTGATGCGGATCGGGCGCAGGCTGGGATCGGCGTCGAAGTCGTCGGCCGTCAACGTGCGCGAGGCAATCCAGCGGATCGGCTGGTACCCGTCGTCCTTGGTGCGCACCAGGTCGCCGACTTCCAG
>JAHELH010000181.1:2908-5458 GCA_024644285.1 Paracoccaceae bacterium
GTCATCGATGACTGGAAGTTGTTGATCGGGATCACGACCGGCATGTTGACGAAGGCGCCGTAGCGCAGCGCCAGCGCCTCGCGGCTGGGCACTTCGCCGGTTTCGTCCTTGAGCGTGGTCGAGCCCACGGTACCGGCGATCAGATTCAGATGCTCGTTGCTCAAGACACGGGGATCGGCCCAGGCGACGAGCGCCTTGCTGGCGGCGATCACCGTGCCGTCCGGCCCGGTCACGCCGACCTTGGTCGAGGCGTCGCAGATGTCCCAGACAGAGATCGCCAGCAATTCGGACAGCCCGCCCTCGCCGGTCTTGCCGGCGGCCTTCATCTCTTGCAGGCGGCGGAACACCTCGGCGGTCACGTCGCTGAGAGCCACCCAGCCTTCTTCGAAAAACATGGCATGCCCCGTTCGGTTGTCGGCTGTGTTTTGGACCGGATCGCAAGGATTGGCCAGTGTCCTTGGCGTCAGGAAATCACCACCGACTGCAATTCGAAGATCGGCAGCAGGATCGCCAGCACGATCAGCAGCACGAAGACGCCGACCAGCATCATCAGCACCGGGTCGAGGATGGCTGCGATGCGCTTGCGGTCGCGGGCCAGCCAGGTTTCCACCAGCACCGCGGCGCGGTCGGTCATCTGCGCCAACCGGGCGCTGTCCTCGCCGACCTTGACCAATTGACGCGCCACCGGTGGCAGCAGCGAAAAGCCGGACAGCGCGCCTGCAAGGCTATCGCCCTGGCGCACGGCGGTGACGATGTCGTCGGCCTGGTGCCGGTACATCCGCACCGACATCACGTGTGCCGCGCTGGTGACCGCGTTGATCACCGTTTGCCGGCTGCCGAGCACCACCGCCAGCGTGCGCAGGTATTGCCCGGCGATGGACAGCCGCCGCAACCGCCCGAATAGCGGCACGCGCAGCAGGGCGCGGTCGACCCGGTCGCGGACCGCAGGGGCCCGCAGCGCCAGCCAGCCGCCGGCCAAGACCAGGGCGAGTCCCACCAGGAGTGCAATCCAGTTGTCCTGGATCCAGCCCGAGGCGCCCAGCACGATCTGGGTCAGCCGCGGCAGGGGTCGGCCGCTGACCTCGAACATCGCCACGACTTCCGGCGCGACGTTGGTCACCAGCACCGCGCAGACCAGCAGAGACACGGCGGCGACGAAAGCGGGATAGACCAGCGCGGTGGCGATCTCTGCCCGGTTGGCGCCCTGCGCCTCGAGGAAATTCGCCAGCCCGTCGAACACCTCGGCCAGGTCGCCCGAGGTCTCTCCGGCGCGCAAGGACGAGGTGTAATAGGGCGCGAACCCCGCCCGGCCCGCCTCGATGGCGTCGGACAGGGGATAGCCTTCCAGCGTGGCGGCCTTCAGTTCGGCCCCGAAGGCCTGCATCCGCTTGGAGCCCTCGGAAGTGATGATCGCGTCGAGCGCGGCCTCGATCGGCAGTTCCGCGGACAGAAGCACCGCCATCTGCCGGGTGAAGATGCTGCGCTCGTCGGCGTCGAGTTTCGCGCCCGACCGCTTGCCGCTGCGCGCCGCGCCGCGCGCCTCGATGTCGGACGGCATCAGTCCCTCGGCCTTCAGCGCGTCGAATGCGGCGCGTTCGCTTTCCGCGACCAGCGTGCCGGACTTGCGCTGTCCCTTGGCGTTGTAGGCAATGTAGGCGTAGGACTGCATCTCGGGCGTTTCGCGTCCCTTAGACTTCGCTTCTCGTAATTCGCCCGATCCTGGGCGAATTGCGAGTCCAATTGACGCGATGCGCCCTAAAGATCGCCCAACACCCGGTGGACCTCCTCGATCGAGGTTTCGCCCGCCGCCACCCGCGTCAGCCCCTGCGCCATCAGCGCATGGGTCTTGGGCACGGCCATGTCGCGCAACTGCAGTTCCGACGCGCCGTCGGCGATGGCATTCGAGATCGCCTCGGTCACCTCGACGATCTCGAAGACGCCGACCCGCCCGGCATATCCGGTCTGGCCGCACTCCTCGCAGGCCCCGGCCTGGTGCACGGTGTCGGGCGCGGTCATGCCATAGGCCTGGAAGAAGCCGCGCGTGGCGGCAGAGACCGCGGTTTGCTCGGCGCAGCTTTTGCAGAGACGGCGCAGCAGCCGTTGCGCGAGTATGCCGCGCAGGGTGGAGGCGATCAGGTAATTCTCCATTCCCAGATCGCGCAGCCGGGTGACGGCGGCGACCGAGCCGTTGGCGTGCAGCGACGAGAACACCAGGTGCCCGGTCAGCGACGCCTGCGCGGCCACCTGGGCGGTTTCGGCGTCGCGGATCTCGCCCACCAGGATCACGTCGGGGTCCTGACGCAGGGTGGCGCGCAGGCCGGCGGCGAAGGTCATGCCGATCTCGGAATTGGTCTGGGTCTGCGAGATCCCCGGCAGGTGGTACTCGATCGGGTCCTCGACCGTGACGATGTTGCGCTTGGCCTGGTCGGCCAGTTGCAGCAGCGAATACAACGTCGTGGTCTTGCCCGATCCGGTGGGACCGGTGGCCAGCACGATGCCGTCGGGCCGCCCCGCCAGCCGGTGCAGGATCGCGGCCTGCGCGCCGGTCAG
>JAHELH010000008.1 GCA_024644285.1 Paracoccaceae bacterium
AGACATCGCATTGCATGAAACGCCGGGCGCGGGGCGCGGCGTCAGTCATCCTCGAAGGGATCCCATTCCTCCGAAACCTCGGGGAGCGCCTCCTCTGCGGCCTCGGCCTCGATTTCATCCGGGGTTCTGATCTCGGTAATCCGCGCCTTCGGGAACGCCTCGAAGACCGCCTGAACGAGCGGGTGCTGTCGCGCTTGTTCTTCCAGAGCGATGCGGCCGGCGTCGCGGATCTCGGCGAGCGTCTTGCCGCCGCCATCGCCCACCACGCTGACCGCCCAGCGCACGCCGGTCCAGGCCTGCAGACGCGCGCCCAGCCGCGCGGCAAGATCGCGGGGCGCATCCTCTGTCGGCTGGAATTCGATCCGCCCCGGCTGATACCGGGCCAGCCGCAGCGCAGTTTCCACCTCGACCAGCAGTTTCACGTCACGATTGGCGCGGATCAGGTCGACGACGTGGTCAAAGCTCGCAAACCGCGCCAGCGCCTGATCGGGCGCGAGCGCGCGCGCGGTCGCCGGCGCACCCGCCGAGCCGCCCTGGGTGGGCCGGTGGGTCGCGGTCGGCGCCGGGTGGCCCCTGGGCGCGGCGCCGCCGCCCTGCGGTGCGGGCGCAGGGGTGGGCACGGTCGGCGGCGGCGTGTCCTGCAGCTTGCGGAGCACATCCTCGGGCGGTGGCAGATCGGCGACGTGGGTCAGGCGGATGACCGCCATCTCGGCGGCCATCATCGCGTTCGGCGCCTGCGCCACCTCGTCGAGCGCCTTGAGCAGCATCTGCCACATCCGGGTGAGGACCCGCATCTGCAGCCGCGACGCCATGTCGGCGCCCCGGGCCCGTTCGTCAGGACCAATCGTCGGGTCGTCGGCGGCCTCGGGCGTGATTTTGATGACGCTGATCCAGTGGGTGATCTCGGCGAGATCCCGCAGCACCGCCAGCGGATCCGCGCCTTCGGCATATTGCGCGGACAACTCGGCCAGCGCGCCGGCGGCGTCACCCTGCATGATCATGTCGAAGAGGTCGAGCACCCGCCCGCGGTCGGCCAGCCCCAGCATCGCCCGGACCTGGTCGGCTGTGGTTTCGCCCGCCCCGTGGCTCAGCGCCTGATCCAGAAGCGACGTGGCGTCGCGGGCCGAGCCCTCGGCGGCGCGGGTGATCAGCGACAGCGCGGCGTCGGAGATCTCGCCACCTTCTGCCGTGGCGATCTTGCGCAGGAGCTTCAGCATTTCTTCCGGCTCGATCCGGCGCAGGTCGAAGCGCTGGCAGCGCGACAGCACTGTCACCGGCACCTTGCGGATCTCGGTGGTCGCGAAGATGAACTTCACGTGTTCCGGTGGTTCTTCCAGCGTTTTCAGCAGCGCGTTGAAGGCGCTGGTCGACAGCATGTGCACTTCGTCGATGATGTAGATCTTGTAGCGCGCCGATGCCGCGCGGTAGGCAACGGAGTTGATGATCTCGCGGACGTCGTTGACCGAGGTGTTGGACGCCGCGTCCATTTCCAAAACATCGACGTGGCGGCCTTCGGCGATCGCGCGGCACGCCTCGCAGACGCCGCAGGGGTCGGTCGTCGGACTGCCCTTGCCGTCGGGCCCGACGCAGTTCATGCCCTTGGCGATAATCCGGGCGGTGGTGGTCTTGCCGGTGCCGCGGATGCCGGTGAGGATGAAGGCCTGGGCGATGCGGTCGGCCTTGAAGGCGTTCTTCAGCGTGCGCACCATGGCGTCCTGCCCGACCAGATCGGCGAAAGTTTCGGGCCGATACTTGCGCGCCAGAACGCGGTAGCTGGATGGTGCGGTTTCCGCCATGTTGCCCCTTCGAGTCGTGCCGGGCCGAACTTAAGGTGGGCCGGGCCGGGCGTCCACCGCCGTTACAGCATCCAGAGCACAGCACCCGTCCCGACCGCGCCTGCCGCCATGGCCGCGGCGATCAGGCCGAAATGCCGGGGCGACGGCGTTTCCGCGGCGTGATCGGACAGGCGGTCGTGGGTTTTCGCGGCGTTGCGCCACGCGGCGTGGAACAGGAACAGGGCCACGATAACAAAGATGCTGGCCACCGCCTTGGCGGCCCAGGTCGGGTCGAAATCGCCGAACACGGCCTTGAGCCCCAATGCCACGCCGACCGCGCCCAGACCGGTGCGCATCCAGCCGGCGAATGTGCGTTCGTTGGCCTGCAGCGTGCGGTCCTCGGCCCAGTCGGTCCGATCCTCGGCCCATTTCGTCTTGGCTTCGGTATCGCTGTCGAAATCGTGGCGGTCGTCTTGCATCGCCTGCAAGCTAGCGCGGATCGGACCGGGGAAAAGGGAAGCGCGCGGTGCCCTACCAACCGTGGGTCGGAACGTGAGACGCCGCCCCGGGGGCGGCGTTTCAGGTGAGAGGCTGGACAACGACCCAAGCGGGGCTCGTTACGGCTGCTTCCTTCCGGACCTGACCGGGTTGGCGAGGCGCTCGCCCGCGCCAACCTCTCGATTGACAGATAGTCGAGATGCCGGGCGAATTCAATATCCCGAAGACCGCCTCTCGGGCCACGTGAGGGAGCGTGCCGGGCCAGGGGACTGGTCTTGCGGAGGCGCGAGACGACAACCGAACGCCAGCTGCCGGCAATCTGCGACGATTGTGGCCTGCCGGCTGGACGCAGTGCGTCAGACCCCGATCAGCATCACCGCGATCGGCACCGGGGAGACCGCGATCATGACGGCAAGCGCCGTCGGCAGGGGCGCGAAGAGGCCGCTCATCCCCGCCAGCATCATGATCCCGCCGCCGCCGCCAACGATGGCGTTGCCGGGCACGTTCACCGACAACGCGAGCGCGATGTAGCGGTGACGCAATGCCAGTGCGATCAGCCGCGGCGGTGCGCCGTCCAGCAGGAGCGCCACCCTCTGCTCCTGCGACAGGGGAGCTGTCCTCGCGACGAGGTTCGCAGCCCTGTGCAACCGCAGAAGCGACAGCAGCCTGGCCAGCACGCCGACCGGTATCAATCGACCCACGGCGAAGGCCAGCAGCATGGCCAGGACCGTCGCGACATAGATCAGCGGCGCGATGGCGGCGCCGAAGGCGGTCAGCATCGCGATGCCGATCTCGGCGCCTGGGACGAAGGGCAGGGTCAGCAGCGCGACATAGGCGACCGCGCCCAGCATGATCGCCCGATGAACCTGCTGTTCGTTCTCGGGCCTGATCTGCAGGTCGAGCGATTCGCGTATCATGTGCGACGCCCAAGTCGCGGCGACAACGAACGCAAGCAGCGCGGCGACGCGCAGCGCGATGCCGACCGCGCCCGGCCCTGGCCGCGGTCGAGCGAGCTGGTTCAACCCGAGACGGCCGGGCCGCCGGGCGGCACCGCCGCACCTTCACCGGACACGTCGATCTGCCGGGTCCAGTACCAGCGGCGCGTCGTCCAGGTGCCTCGGAAGTCGATGCCGTCGCCGGTCACGGTTCCGTACCAGACGACCGTGTGCGGGGCGTCGGGGCAAACTGTGGTTGCCGTGAAATGGATCGCGTCGCCCTCGGTCCAGGTGCGGTAGGGCGACCAGCCGAAATCGCAATAGACCTGGCACATTGCGGACTGGAAACGGCCATCGACGAAATGCAACTCGTCGTTCAACACCTCGCCTGTCTGTTGGATCGTATCCGTCGTGTGGAAGGCCCGGCCATCCAGGGCGCCGCCGGGAACCCAGGGGCCTTCGGGAACGGCGAGGTCCGCGATGTCGTCAAACATTACAGTAACGGTCGCGGTCCCGGCGCCGAGGACGAGCGCGGCAATGGCGACCGCCTGCGAGACTGGCGTCATGGCAATCTCTCCTTCGGTTGGCCTGCGGAGTCGGCGCTATTTCCGAAGCGGGGTCGCCCCGGTCTCCACGCGGTCGATCTTGCCGTCCTTCTTGGCGCAGGCCATTAGGACCGCCTCGCGCGTGCCGTCGGGATAGTCGTTGACCGAATGCACGACCAGAATGTCGTCGTTCTCGTAGATGCAGCGCCGCTGGCCCATGTCCACGTCGTCGGATGCCATCATCTTCCGGATCATCTCGCTGAATTCGGTCTTGTTCATCGTCACCCCGGACTGGTGGCGCACGAAGACGGCGTCATCTTGGTACAGGGCGAGATACGCATCCGCGTCGCGGTTCTCGACCGCCGCATTCATCTTCTCGAACAGCGCCATCATCAATCCCTCCCGGTAAGTCTAAAGATGCGTCGACACTGAGCGGTTTCGCCATGAGACGCAAGAAACATGAGCGGGCGCAGCGCCGCGGTCGAACGGCATCGGGCATTCCGCCAGGCCGGAATGGGCGTGCGCCGTGCCGCCAGCCCCGGCGCGCGATCGGCCGGGGCTGGCGGCGGAACCCTCCTCAGGGGTTCATCTCGAGCTTGATCTTCTCGGCGACGATCTCTGCCGTGGCGGGCGACAGGGTCCAGCCGAGATGGCCGTGGCCGGTGTTGTAGTAGATGCCCGGGCGTTTGCCGCCTTTGATCAGCGGCACCATGTTCGGCATCATCGGGCGCAGGCCAGCCCACGGCACCGCGTGTTCGGTGACCACGTCGGGAAAGAACCGTTCGACCCATTTCGTCAGCGGACGGATCCGGTCGTCCCGGATGTCCCAGTTCTCGCCGTTGAACTCGGCGGTTCCGGCGACCCGCAGGCGGTCCTTGCCGAGACGGCTGGTGACGATCTTGGATTCGTCGTCGAGAAGGCTCATCCACGGCGCGGCCTGCTGGCTTCCGGCATCGTCGAGGCGGACGGTGATCGAATAGCCTTTCACGGGGTAGATGTTGACCCGGTCCCCCAGCATCTGCGCGATCCGGCGGCTGCCGACGCCGGCGCAGACGACCATCCCGTCGAATCCTGCGTTGTGGGCGACTGCCTTGCCGTCCTTCCAGTGCACCACGACGCTGGTGCCGGTGTGCAGGATATCGGTGACGTCGGCGTTGAAATGGAAGGTCACGCCCTGCTTCATGCAGGCATCCGACAGCCCGCGGGAAAAGCGGTGAATGTCGCCGGTGGCGTCCGACGCCGTGTAATAGCCGCCGTAGAAGTCGCCCTGGATCGCCGGCTCGAGTTTCCTGATGTCGTCGGGCGTCACCGGCTCGCGGACCAGACCGCCCTCGGCCAGCAGTTCGTTCACCTGCGTGGCGTGGTCGTATTCGTATTTCGAGGTGTAGATGTGCAGGATGCCGCGTTCCACGATGTCGAAGTCGATGCCTTCCTTTTTGACCACGTCGCGCAGGTGCTCGCGCGCGGCAATGGCCATGCGCACGGTGTCGATGGTGTTCTGGCGGTAGTGCGGAATGGCGGCGATGAATTCGGCCATCCAGGAATATTTGTGCCAGCTGGGCCTGGGATTCACCAGCAGCGGCGCGCCGCGCTTGGTCATCCATTTCAGGCCCTTGATGACCGTGGACCAGCGGTTCCAGACCTCGGCGTTCGAGGCCGACAGCTGGCCGCCATTGGCGAACGAGGTTTCCATTGCGGCATAGCGGTTCTGGTCGAAGACGGTGACCTCGAACCCGCGGGTCATGAGCGAGTAGGCGGTCGTCACGCCGGTCACCCCGGCGCCGATAACTGCGATCTTTTTCATCGGGTTAATTCCCCCAGACAGTTGTGATCTAGCACGGGCGAGCCCGTGCTGGCGACCCCCTCTGTCCGGGAACCTGAGAGTTCCGCGCATGGGCGCGACCCATGCGCTTTCTCCGTCGGTGGGTCCGGCCGTCAGGCCGGTCCGCTTTCCAGAGTGTCAGCTTTCGTGCAGTCCGTCTGCCTGAGAGTTTCCGGGGAGTTGCTCCTTCGGCGCCGGGATGCCCCGGTCTCTCCTGCACAAAGCCATCGTGACAGGCGGGCGCATAGGGCTTGTGGCGATTCGGATCAAGCGGATTCAACCGTCGCCTCACGCGGCCACCTATGTGTAACATTTCGGCGGTTCGTGCCACTGAGCCCAGCGTCAGGCGCGGGCCGAGAAGAACATGTTCGTCATGCTTTTGATTGCCAGTTGGGACACCTCGGCAAAGCCAGCATCGTGCAGCAAAGACATCGTGCGCGTTGGCCCCATGCAAGCGCCCAGACCGGGTCCACCCTGTGCCAGCGATTGAGTCATGCAGTGAAAGAGGCTGAAGCCGTAATATACAGTTCCGAGAGGATTGGCATTGTCGGCCAGCCGGTCGGCCGCGCGGGGCTCCATGACCATCAAGGCGGCTCCGGGGGTCAGTCTCTTGCGCACTTCGACAAGCGTCTTTTCCGGCTCTGCCAGGTCATGCAGGCAGTCGAACATGCACACGAAATCGTAGCCCGGCTCTGACGGGATATCGGTGATGATGCCCTGAACGATGTCGACCTGTTGCGTGTCCGCCTTGGCCACCGCATCCCGTGCCTGCAAAACGGACGCGGGATCGGGATCGAATCCGGTAATTCGCGCCTTCGGGTAGGATTGCGCCAAGGCAAGGCACACTTTGCCAACGCCGCAACCGACATCGAGCGCCCGGCCGCCTTGGGACAGGCGCTCCTCGATATCGGGCAAGTGTTTCATCCAGTAGCTCGCCAGCCTGTGGCGATAGGCGCCGTCGTTCATCGCGTCCAGCGCTGCAAGCCAGTCGTCGTCAAAAGCGTCAAATGACACGCCGCCGCCGTCACGAAACGACCGGGCGACCGCCGGAGCCTGGGAGAGCAGGGACGGTCCTGCGAGGAACAGACCGCCCATGTAGTGATCCGTTCCGTCCGAAGCCAGCAGAAACCCGTGTTCGGCAGGCATCGAATACGTGTCTTTGGCCTCGTCGTGTTCCAGCCAGCCGGCGGCCGTCATACCCTTGAGCCATTCTTCGACGTAGCGCGGCGCGAGACCGGTGCGCTCGGACAGTTCGTCCACGCCGACCGAAGCGAATTCCTTCAGGGCCTCGAAAAGACCGGTCTTTAGTCCGAGGTAACCCATGCCGATTGCCATCGCGCCCGCCATGTCGCGATAGACCGTATTGGCGAAATCGCTGATCCGCTCCTTGTCCATGCCGCACTCTCCCTGCTTGGCCGGGGACAAGAGCGCCACCGGCGCCGCGTCGCACTATACCGGAAATTCGTGCGGATCGCAGCGCCGACGGAACCGGTCTTTTTTCAGCGCCTAGAGCTTGATCCGGAACCGCGCGAAGCCGTCCGGGCCCTCGCCCGCCTCTTCGATATCCATGCCCTTTACATCGTCCAGATATCTCTTGGCCGCGGGACCGGTGTCGAACAGGACCGTCGCGCCGTTCAACGGCTTGAACGACCAGTTGGCGTCGGCCGAGGGATTGATGGTGCCCTGGTCGACGATGTAGCGGACGATGACGTCGCGGTTGGTGTCAGGTGCCTCGAAGATGATCGTGTCGCCCTTTGCGCCGGGAAAATCGCCGCCTCCGCTGGCGCGGTAGTTGTTGGTGGCGATCACGAACTCGTCGTCGGGGTTCACCGGCGCGCCGTTGTAGAGCAGATCGACGATACGGTTGGCGTCAGGGTTCTCCAGCGCGCCCTTGGGGCCGTATTTCGACGGCTGGCTGAGGTCTATCTGGTAGGTCACGCCGTCGATGACGTCGAAATTGTAGCTGGGGAAATCCGGGTTCAGCAGGACCTGGTCCGCCTCTCCGGGTGTGATCTGGTTGAACATACCGGCCGAGCGTTCCAGCCAGTCCTTGACCTCGGCTCCGGTCACTTTCACCGCGCGGACCGTGTTGGGATAGAGATAGAGGTCAGCCACGTTCTTGATCGCCACGTCACCCGCGGGCACGTCGGTGAAGTAGTCGGGCCCGCCGCGGCCGCCGGCCTTGAACGGCGCGGCGGCGGAGAGGATCGGCAGACCCTCGTAGTCAGAGCCCTTGAGCATGTCGCCGACATACCATTTCTGCGCGATCGAGACGATCTGCACCGAGGGATCGTCGGCCACCAGCGCGAAGTAGCTGTGCAGCGGCGCGCTGGTCTTGCCGACGGCGCGGCGGACATACGACAGGGTGTCCTCGTGCTGTTGCTGCACCGAGGCCTCGACCTCCGGAACGCTGTCGACCAGCGCGGTGATCGAGCGGTCCTCGTTGCGCTTGGAAATCGGCCGCAGGGTGCTTTCGTGCGTCACGACACGCCACTCGCCGCCCGAGACCTCCAGCATCAGGTCGATGACGCCCAAATGGCTGCCCCAGAACCCGGACATGGTCGCCGGCTTGCCGTGCAGGGTACCCTTGACCGGATCGACCGCGCCGGTCGTGTCGTATTTCGAGCCAGGAAATTCTAGGTGATGGTGACCGGTCATCACCGCGTCGATCCCCTCGATTGCAGCGAGAGGCACGGATGCGTTTTCCATGCCGTCAGTGTGCTGGTCGGGGCCGATGCCGGAATGTGACAGCGCGACGATGATGTCGGCCCCGGCCTCCTTGATCTGCGGCACATAGGCGCGCGCGGTCTCGACGATGTCGCGGGTCTGGACCTTGCCTTCGAGCCGCGGGCGGTCCCAGGTCATGATTTGCGGCGGGGTGAAGCCGATGATCCCGACCTTGATCGTGTGCTCGGCGCCGCTGCCGTCGGTGACGGTCTTCTCGACGATGTGCCAAGGCTTGAACAGCGTGGTGTCGTCGGTGGGCGAGGCGCCCATCTCCTTGGCGACGTTGGCCAGCACGACCGGGAATTGCGCGCCGGCCATGGCGTTCACCAGGAAGTCGAGGCCGTAATTGAATTCGTGGTTGCCGATCGTAGCGGCATCGTAACCGACGACGTTCATCGCGGTGACGATGGGGTGCATGTCGCCTTCCTTCATCCCGCGTTCGTAGGCGATGTAGTCGCCCATCGGGTTGCCCTGGATCAGGTCGCCATTGTCCAGAAGCATCGCATTCGTGGCTTCGGCGCGAATGTCCTTCACATGCGCCGCGGTGCGGGCCAGGCCCACCGTGTCTACGGGTTTGTCGGCGTAGTAGTCGTAGGGGAAGACGTGAACGTGCAGATCCGTCGTCTCCATCAGCCGCAGATGAACCTGGTTTTCCGCAGCGCGGACAGAAAAGGGGTGCAGCGCGATCAAGGAAGCTCCTGCGGTGCCGGCCAGAAAACGCCGGCGGCTGAGGTGAACGAGGGGGCGGTTGGTCATGGCGATTCTCCCTGGGTTTTGGCGCAAGGCTATACCGTGCCGCCGCGACCGCCAATGTCACCTTTCCCTCGAACTCCGCTCTAGGTTGCGGCCGCCGGGGGCGCAAGGCGAATTCGGCGCCGGACGGTTTGCCAAGTCCGGGACCTCATGTCAGAGAGCGCGCAGCAGCTTGCGGGGAGGCGGAGTGAAGATAGCGGAAACGGTGACGTTCGGAGGCTCGGGGCTCGACCGTGCAGCCGAATTGCGTTGTGACGCGGCGCGGATGACGCAGCTGTTGCAAGAGGCGGATGCCCGAGCGGTGCCGCTATGGCGGGGCAAGCCGCTGTTTGCCGGAGAGGACGGCGCGGTTGGCTGGCTGCCGACGCAGCATCGGGTATTCGGCGAGGCGCGGGAGGCGCCGGTCTTTCTTGGACTTGACGAAGGCGGACCGCGCTTTGCCTACGACATATCAGCTTGGGAGCCCGAGGAGGTGCCGGATACCCTGGGCGCCTTCTTCGATCCCTCGCAACAGACCCATCCAAGCCTGCCCGCCGATCACCGCTTCGCAGAGTTGCGCGGGTCGATGACGCGGCTCGCGCCCCGCGATGCCGAATTGCTGGCGACTGCGAAGGCGATCACCGGGTGGCACCAGACGCATGGGTTTTGCGCGAAGTGCGGGGCGGGATCGGTGGTTGCGATGGCCGGGTGGCAGCGAGATTGCGCGGCCTGCGGTGCGCATCACTTTCCGCGCACCGATCCGGTTGTGATCATGCTGATCACGCAGGGAAACCGGCTGCTCATGGGGCGCTCCCCGGGTTGGCCGGAGGGGATGTATTCGCTGTTGGCCGGCTTCGTCGAGCCCGGTGAGACCATCGAGGCGGCGGTGCGGCGCGAGGTGTTCGAAGAGGCGGGCATCCGTGTTGGCGCCGTGGGGTATCTCGCCTCGCAGCCCTGGCCGTTTCCGTCGTCGCTGATGCTTGGGTGCCGGGGCGAGGCGAAAAGTCACGAGATCAGGGTCGATCCCGATGAGCTGGAAGATGCGATCTGGATCACGCGAGAGGAGATGGCCGATGTTTTCGCGGGTCGCTGCAGGCGGATCAAACCGGCGCGCAAGGGAGCGATCGCGCATTTCTTGATCACAAATTGGCTCGCGGACCGGTTGGACTGAAATGATCGGGGCGGTGTGGTCGAGCCGCTTGCGTGGCTGCGGTGGTTGTGACGCGACCTGCCTGGCTCGTCGCAATCTGCACATGTGCAGCATTTCCTTCTTGGGTTCGGCGGCTGGTTCGGGATAGACCGTGTGTCACAGGGCCGATTATGAAAAGCAGGCACGGGCATGAAATTCTCGACGCGCGAGGATATCGAGGTACCGATCGAAAAGGTCTTTGCGGCCGTATCGGATTTCGAGGCGTTCGAACGCCAGGCCCTAAGGCGCGGCGCCGAGGTTCATCGTGACGACACCTTTGGCAAGGCCGGTGTCGGCTCGGAATGGGTAATCAAGTTCAAGTTTCGCGGCAAGCCGCGCAAGATCCACGCGAGGATCAGCGAGTTCGATGCCCCTAACGGCTATGTCGCCGAAACCGACAGCGGCGGCATCGACGGTTTGGTGACGGTGGACCTGGTCGCGCTTTCGCCGCGCCGGACGCGGTTGCATTTCAGTATCGCCCTGACGCCGCGGACGCTGTCCGCGAGGCTCCTTGTGCAATCGCTGAAGTTTGCCAAGTCCAACCTGAACAAGCGGTTTTCGGCCCGGGTCTGGCAATTCGCGCAAGACGTCGAGGCCAAGCACCGCGCGACGGCCTGAAGCACCCGGCTGCCTAGCTGTGCGGACGGTCCTTGTCCGCCGGATAGGTTCCGAGGATCTTCAGGTAGTCGGTGAAGTAATGCAGTTCTTCGAGCGCGAGTTGGACGTTTTCGTCATCGGGATGGCCCTCGATATCGGCGTAGAACTGGGTGGCGGTGAAGGAACCGTCGACCATGTAGCTTTCAAGCTTGGTCATGTTGACGCCGTTGGTGGCGAAACCGCCCATCGCCTTGTAGAGCGCTGCCGGGATGTTGCGCACCCTGAAGACGAACGTGGTGATCATATGTTCGCTGCGCCGCGCGTGGTTGTCCTCGCGCGACATGATCAGGAAGCGGGTGGTGTTGTGCGCGTGGTCCTCGATATGCCGGGCGAGGATGTTCAGCCCGTAGATCTCCGCCGCCAGATCCGAGGCCAGCGCGCCGACATCGCGCAGGCCCTTTCGCGCGATGTCGGCGGCGGCGCCGGCGCTGTCCGCGGCGGCCTCGCCGCGGATCCCATGGCGGGACAGAAACTCCTGGCATTGTGGCAGAAGCACCAGATGCGCACGCACCGTCTCGATCTGCTCCAGTGTGACGTCGGGCAACGCCATCAGCGAGATATGCACACGGACGAACGCCTCGTCGACGATGTGCAGGCCGGATTCGGGCAGCATCCGGTGGATGTCGGCGACGCGTCCATAGGTCGAGTTTTCGACGGGCAGCATGGCCAGTTCCGCATCGCCCTTGCGGACGGTTTCGATCACATCCTCGAAGCTGCGGCAGGGGACCGCGTCGTGGTCCGGCCGCGCTTCGCGGCAAGCCTGATGTGAATAGGCGCCGGGCTCTCCCTGAAAGGCGATACGGCGGCTCATGGTCACTCCGGAAGCTTCAAATCGGGCCAAAAGGTCGTTTCGTCGCGCCTCATATACCTTGAACCTCGGGCGCGGAAGGGCATAGATGGAAGACAAATCTGGACAGGATGAAGCGCGACATGTTCGACACTATGACAATGACGAAGATCGTGGGCGGCTTCTGCGGCATGTTCCTGGTCTTTCTGCTGGGCAAATTTGTGGCCGAGACGATCTATCACGTGGGCGGTGACGATCACGGCGACGGACATACGCAGGCCTACATCATCGACACCGGCGAGGGCGGCGACCACGGCGGCGAGGCTATGGCCGATGCAGGTCCCCCGTTCGAGGAAGTCTACGCCTCGGCAGACCCCGCAGCTGGTGAGGGCCTGTTCCGTGCCTGCAAGGCCTGCCACAAGCTGGAAGACGGCGCAAATGGCACCGGGCCGCATCTTTACGGCATCGTTGGGCGCGCGGTGGATTCGGTCGACGGCTACAATTACTCGGGTGCTCTGGCGACCGCCGCCGATGTCTGGTCGCCGGAGAACCTGAACGGCTTCCTGGAAAACCCCAAGGAATACGCGCCGGGCACCAAGATGAGCTACAAGGGCATGGACGACGTCGAGGATCGCGCCAACCTGATCGCCTATCTGGGAACGATCGGCGGCTGATCCCGATCCGGTCTGAATGTCGCGGCCGCCCGGAAACGGGCGGCTGTTCTCATTTCGTTTCAAGTCGGCGTGATGGGTCCGAAATCCCGCTTGTATCTTTGCCCGTCCGATTTTTAGCTTTAGGTAACGCAACAGCGCCTCGAATGCGCTATACGCGACCCGACGCAAGGAGCAGAGCATGCAGAAATCCCTCCCCGGCGCGCAGGCCGCACCAGCGTTTTCAGCGATTGCTCCGGCGCTGCGGCTAAGTTTCGGGGTTCTGGCAGTGCTGTGTGCGGCGGCGGCGGCGCGCGCCGAGGTAACTGTGTCGCACGGGTTCTCGAATTTCGGCGAACTGAAATACGGCGCCGATATGGAGCACCTCGATTACGTCAATCCCGACGCTCCGAAGGGCGGCGAGATTTCGATCTGGAACCAGGGCAATTTCGACAGTTTCAACCAGTATGCCCGCGCCGGCGTTCCGGCGGCATTGAACACCATCGGCAGCGAAGCGATCCTGACCACGACCGCAGACGATCCCTATGGCGCGTACTGTTTCCTTTGCACCACGCTGGAATACCCCGCGGATTTGACATTCGTGACGTTCAACCTGCGCGACGACGTGATCTTCTCCAACGGCACGCCGATGACCGCCGAGGATGTGGAATTCAGCTTCAACCTTTTCCTGACCCAGGGCATCGTCGAATACCGCCGCGTCGTCGAAACCTTCATCGACCGTGTCGAGGTGGAAGGGCCCTATCGCATCACGTTCCACTTCAGCGACGAGGCGCCGATCCGCGACCGCGTCGGGTTCGCCGGCGGAACGCCGGTGTTCTCGAAGGCCTGGTTCGAGGAAACCGGTGCGCGCCTGGACGAAAGCACCCAGGTTCCCTTCATGTCGACCGGGGCGTATGTGCTGGACAGCTTCGACTTCAACCGGCAGGTCATCTACAAACGCAATCCCGATTACTGGGGCGCCAACATTCCGTTGAACGTCGGGCGCAACAATTTCGACACCATCCGTGTGGAATACTTCGCCGATAGCGGCGCGGCGATGGAAGGGTTCAAGGCGGGCGAATACACTTTCCGCACCGAGACCTCGTCGCAGGACTGGGCCACTGCCTACGATTTTCCGGCGGTCCAGAAGGGGTGGGTCGTGCGCGAGGAAATCCCCGACGGCAATGTCGGATCGCGCCTTTCATGGGTCTTCAACCTGGACAAGGAGAAATGGCAGGATGTGCGGGTGCGCCGCGCGATCGGGCTGATGTTCAATTTCGAATGGTCGAACAAGACGCTGTTCTACGGTTTCTACCAGCAGCCGAACTCGTTCTGGCCGAATACCGATCTGGCCGCCGAGGGTCCGCCCAGCGAGGGCGAAATCGCGCTGCTGAAGCCGCTGGTGGGCGAAGGGCTGCTGCCGGAATCGATCCTCACCGATGACGCTCCGGTGCCGGTCGCCCATAGCGAGGAGCGCAACCGACCCGGGCGCCGCGTTCAGCGCGAGGCAGCGAGTTTGTTGGACGAGGCCGGCTGGACCGCCGGTGCTGATGGCATCCGCCGGAACGCCAAGGGCGAACGGCTTACGCTGACCATCATCCAGTTCAATCCCCTGTTCGACCGGATCGTCAATCCCTATGTCGACAACCTCAAGGCGCTGGGCATCGACGCCAAGCTGGAGCGCATCGACACCGCGCAATACGTGCAGCGGCGTCGCGAGGGCGCTTTCGACCTGGCCAACCAGGGCTTTGACATGGGGTTCGAGCCGTCGACGGGGCTTGAGCAGTGGTTTGCCTCGAAAACCGCCGACAATTCCTCGCGCAACCTGATGCGGCTGCGCAATCCGGCCATCGACCGGCTGATCAAGGAGGTGATCGCGGCAGAGACTTTGGACCGCCTGAAGACCACCGTGCGTGCGCTGGACAGGGCGCTGCGAACCGTCGGTTTCGACATCCCGCTGTGGTACAATCCAGAGACCTGGGTGGCGTACTTCGACTATTACCGCCACCCCGATCCATTGCCGCCGCTCAGCGTGGGCGAACTCGATTTCTGGTGGTTCGACGCCGAGGCGCACGCAGCGCTGCGTGCAGCCGGCGCGTTGTAGACGGCAGGGGCGGGCAGGCTTTGGGCGCCTATATCCTTAGACGGCTGTTGCTGGTGATTCCGACGCTGATCGGGATCATGATCGTGAACTTCACCCTCACCCAGTTCGTTCCGGGCGGCCCGATCGAACAGATCATCGCCCGGATGGAGGGCTCGGGCGACGTGTTCCAGGGTATTTCCGGCGGCGGCAGCGAGACACTGGGTGCCCAGGACTTTGACAGCGGCGGCGCCAACGAGCGTTATGTCGGATCGCGCGGGCTGCCGCCCGATTTTATCGAGCAGCTCGAAAGGGAATTCGGGTTCGACAAGCCGCCGCTCGAGCGCTTCCTGAACATGATGTGGAACTACATCCAGTTCGATTTCGGCGAGAGCTATTTCCGCTCGATCGGCGTGCTCGAACTGGTGCTGGAGAAGATGCCGGTGTCGCTGACGCTCGGGCTCTGGTCGACGCTGATCGCCTACATGATCTCGATTCCTCTTGGCGTCCGCAAGGCAGTGAAGGACGGCACGGCGTTCGACGCCTGGACCTCGACCGCGATCATCGTCGGCTACGCGATTCCCGGATTCCTGTTTGCGATTTTGCTGCTGGTGCTGTTCGCGGGCGGATCGTATTTCCGCATCTTCCCCTTGCGCGGCCTGGTGTCGGACAATTTCGAAGAGCTGAGCATGCTGGGCAAGGTGGCGGATTATTTCTGGCACATCACGCTGCCTGTGCTGGCCTCGACGATCAGCAGCTTCGCCACCCTGACCATGCTGACCAAGAACAGCTTCCTGGACGAGATCAAGAAGCAGTATGTCATCACCGCCAAGGCCAAGGGCCTTAGCGAGCGCCGCGTGCTTTACGGTCACGTCTTCCGAAATGCGATGCTGATCGTCATCGCCGGCTTCCCCGCGCTGTTCATCAGCGTCTTCTTCGGCTCGTCCATCATTATCGAGACGATATTCTCGCTGGACGGGCTCGGGCGGCTGGGTTTCGAGGCCGCGGTGGCACGCGATTATCCGGTGATCTTCGGGACACTCTTCTTCTTCGGGCTCATCGGTCTGGTCGTGGGAATCCTGAGCGACCTAATGTACGTCTTCGTCGATCCGCGCATCGACTTCGAAACGCGGGAGGGGTGAAACATGGCTGCGCCAGATACCTATCGCCCCGATCCGCGTCCCGACCAGAAGCCCGAACCACGGCCTGAACCGACCCCGGGCGATCCTGGGGCCCCGATCCCGCCGCCGCCGCGGCGCGGACGCTTCACGCTGTCGCCGCTCAATCAGCGACGCTGGCGCAACTTCACCCGCAATCGCCGCGCCTATTGGTCGCTGATCGTTCTCTCGGTGCTGTTCGGGCTGTCGATGCTGGCCGAACTGATCGCCAACGACAAGCCGATCCTGGTGCAGTATCGCGGCGGCTATTACCTTCCGATCGTGAAATTCTACTCCGAGACGACCTTCGGCGGAGATTTCCAGACCGAGGCGGTCTATTCCGACATCGAGGTGCAGTGCCTGATCGTTTCCGGCGGTCTTGAAACGTGCTTCGACGACCCCGACGGCGTCATCGCGGATGCAGAGGACGGCGTGGTCGACGGCGAGGAGATAGAGAAGGGCTGGGTACTGTGGCCGCCAATTCCGTATTCTTACCGAACGATCTCGGATATCCAGGGAGCCGCGCCTTCGCCCCCGGACGACAACCACATCCTCGGCACGGACGACACGGCGCGCGACGTGGCGGCGCGCGTGATCTACGGCTTCCGTCTGTCCATCGTATTCGCGCTTATCGTGACGGCTTTTGCCAGTTTCCTCGGCATCATCGCCGGTGCGGTGCAGGGCTTTTTCGGCGGCTGGCTCGACCTGATCTTTCAGCGGGTGATCGAGATCTGGGTGGCGATACCGTCGCTTTACGTGATCATCATCATGTTCGCAATTCTGGGGCGAAGTTTCTGGCTTCTGGTCATATTGACCTCTCTGTTCAGTTGGCCTGCGCTGGTCGGCGTTGTGCGTGCGGAATTCCTGCGGGCACGCAACTTCGAATACATTCGCGCGGCCAAGGCACTGGGCGTGTCGAACCGGACCATCATGTTCCGGCACATGCTGCCTAACGCGATGGTCGCTACCCTGACCCTGCTGCCTTTCCTTATCACCAACTCCATCGGTATGCTCGCCGCCCTGGATTTTCTGGGCTTCGGCCTGCCGTCGTCGGCGCCAAGCCTGGGCGAGTTGACGTTGCAGGCCAAGGCAAACCTCGAGGCGCCCTGGCTGGGGTTCACCGCCTTCTTTACGTTCGCCATCATGCTGTCGCTGCTGATCTTCATCTTCGAGGGTGTCCGCGACGCCTTTGACCCAAGAAAGACGTTCCAATGAGCGCCGCGCTGGACGTCAAGGATCTGAGCGTCACGTTCACCCAGGACGGCAAGACTGTCCACGCGGTCAACCGGGTGTCGTTCCATGTCGGCCGCGGCGAGACGGTGGCGCTGGTTGGCGAGTCCGGTTCCGGCAAGTCGGTGACGGCGCTGAGCACCGTCTCCCTGCTGCCAGAAAGCGCGACGATCACCGGCTCGATCACCTACGAGGGCGCGCAGATGGTGGGAGCGTCCGAGGCGGAGTTGATGCGCGTGCGCGGCAACGACATCAGTTTCGTGTTCCAGGAGCCGATGACCTCGCTGAACCCCCTGCACACGCTGGAAAAGCAGATCATGGAAAGCCTGTCGCTGCACCAGGGACTGACGGGCGACGCGGCGCGGGCGCGCATTATCGAGCTGTTGAACAAGGTTGGCATTCGCGACCCGGAAAGCCGTCTGAAGGCCTATCCGCACGAATTGTCGGGCGGGCAGCGGCAGCGGGTGATGATCGCTATGGCCCTGGCCAACGGACCAGAGCTCTTGATTGCGGACGAACCCACGACCGCCTTGGATGTCACGATCCAGGCGCAGATTCTCAAGTTGCTTTACGAGTTGAAGCAAACCGAGGACATGAGCCTGCTGTTCATCACCCACGATCTGAGCATCGTTCGCAAGATCGCCGACCGGGTTTGCGTGATGCAGCACGGCGAGATCGTGGAACAGGGAACCACCGAGGAAATCTTCGAGAATCCCCAGCACGCCTATACCCGAATGCTTCTGAACGCCGAGACGGCCGGCGAACCGGGGCCGGTACCAGACAGCGCGGAAGAGGTGGCACGCACCGAGGAACTGAGGATCTGGTTCCCGATCCACAAGGGCCTGCTGCGCCGGGTGGTGGGGCACATCAAGGCGGTAAACAACGCCACGATTTCGGTTCGAGCGGGCGAGACCCTGGGAATCGTCGGCGAAAGCGGATCGGGTAAGACGACGTTGGCATTGGCGATCATGCGGCTGATTTCGTCCGACGGTCCGATCTACTTCATGGGCGACGGCATTCACAAGCGCCGCGGCAAATCGATGCGGCCGCTACGGCGGCATATGCAGATCGTGTTTCAGGACCCCTATGGTTCGCTAAGTCCGAGGATGACCGTCGAGGAGATCATCGCGGAAGGGCTGACGGTCCATAAGATCGCCGATAACCGGCCGCGGCGCGAACTGGTGGCCGAGACGATGTTGGAAGTGGGGCTCGATCCGGCCACCATGCACCGCTATCCGCACGAGTTTTCCGGCGGCCAGCGCCAGCGCGTCGCGATTGCGCGGGCGATGATCCTGCGCCCCAAGCTGCTGGTGCTGGACGAACCTACCTCTGCGCTGGACATGACCGTTCAGGTCCAGATCGTCCAGCTTCTCCGCGATCTGCAGCATAAACACGGACTTGCCTACCTGTTCATCAGCCACGACCTGAAAGTCGTGCGGGCTCTGAGCCACAAGGTCATCGTGATGAAACAGGGCGATATCGTCGAGGCCGGCCGCGCGGCGGATATCTTCGACAACCCGCAGACCGAATACACGCGGCAGCTCATGGCGGCGGCCTTCGATCTGGAAACGGTGGGCGACGCCGTCGCCTGAGGCTTAGGTCGGGCCCAGCGTCGTGCAGACAATGTTGCGCGCCTGCAGGCGGCGGCACGCGCGCTCGGCGCCTTCCTTGGTCAGCCCGACGAAATTCGCGTCATGCCCGCGGCTGGTACTGGCGACCTTGCGCAAGGCCGATCCCAGCGAATCGATCTCTGCAAGCGCGGTTTTCAAAAGCATCCGTTCCGCCTGGTAGTGTGAGGTGTAGCGACCCACATTGATGCCCCAGTGGCGGTCGCCCGATGTGGACAGGCGCGTCACCACGATCGGCTCGGGGCTGATCTCGGGGGCGGTGGAGGCGAATGTGATCTGTTCCGGCCGAGGCTCCGGCACGATGGCGGCCAATGCCGGCTCTGCGCTGGCGGACTCAGGTTTCTGGCTCGTGGACGCTACGACCTCTACCGTTTCCGGACGGATCACCGGAACTGGCGCAGCCTTGACCGGGGCCGCAGCGGGATTGTCCGGTTGCACCTGCACCGCTGTCACCGCCTCCTCGATGGTCTCGGCCATCGCGACCAGCAATTCGGTGGGCGGTTCTTCCGGATTGCGCCCGGGGCGCGGCACCGGCAGCGGGCTTGTCCTGACCGCGCGTATCACTCGCACGATCTTGCCTGGCGCCGGTTGGCCGCCGGCCACGGCTTCGGGTGCATAGCTCGGCTTTTCCGGGACGCGCAGCGGTGCGTTGGACGGAGCCTTGCGGAAGCCATAGTCGAGCAACTCGGCCACCTTGGCGTTGCGCTGCGCGGTAGAGCGGCCACCGAACATCGTGGCAATGATCCGCTCTCTGCCGCGCTCGGCGGATGCGACAAGGTTGAATCCGGCCGCGCGGGTATATCCCGTCTTGATCCCGTCGGCTCCCTTGTAGGCGGCCAGAAAGCGGCGGTTCGTGTTCGAAACCTCGCGCACGCCGGCATGGGTCGATACGCGCGAAAACAGGTTGTAGTACTCGGGGTAGTCGTAAAGCAGGTGCCGGCCCATGATCGTCATGTCGCGCGCCGTCGACAGGTGACCGCTTTCAGTCAGGCCGTGCGCGTTCTTGAAGGTCGTCCGCGTCATCCCCAAAGCCTTGGCCGTGCGGTTCATCCGGCGGGCGAATGCGGCCTCCGAGCCCGAGACGGCTTCGGCCAGCGCGGTGGCGGCGTCATTCGCCGATTTCACCGCCGCGGCACGCACGAGGTAGCGCAGCTTGATTCGCTGACCGGGCTTCAGCCCGAGCTTTGAGGGTTGTTCCGAAGCGGCCTTCTTGGAAATCTGGACGGTCTTGTCGAGGTTGATCTCGCCGCGCTTGACCGCTTCGAACACCACGTAGAGCGTCATCATCTTGGTCAGCGAAGCCGGGTGAAGGCGCGTATCGGCATTTTCGGCAAGAAGCACCTTGCCGGTGCGGGCATCCATGACCATCGCGGCATAGGGCGCGGCAAGAAGCGTCCCCGAGGACCACAAAACCAAGATCGAAACGATTAACCCAAGGCGGGTCCACTGTCCCAGACGCGTATTCACGTCGCTGTCCTACTCTGCCTCAATGCGTCCGGACTTGGCGTCCGTGACATATTGCCCGAAGGCTAACACAGCATTTCGGATCCGAAAACAGTTTATATTCAACGGCTTTCAGAAAGTTGTTTTGCTGCCCTGCAACATGTTGGGGCGAATCCGGCAGGCCTTCGCAAAATAGGTCAATGTGGCAGGATTAAGGCGCGGGGCTACCCGATTTCCGCGACCAGATCGGGCAGTGCGCCGAGATGCGCCAGTTCGCGGAAGCGGTCGTGGCCGGTGGGCGGAGGCGCGTGTTCCAGCGCCCATTCAAGCCCGTGGGGCACGTAGACGCCCCAACCTCCCGCCTCGATCACCGGCACGACGTCGGATTTCATCGAATTGCCGACCATAAGCGCCCGGCCCGGACCGTCGCCGTGACGCTGGAAGATGGTCCGATAGATGTCGGGCGTCTTTTGCGACACGATCTCGACCCCGTCGAACAAGTCGCCCAGCCCCGATTGCGCCAACTTGCGCTCCTGATCCAGGAGATCGCCCTTGGTGATCAGCAGCACGGTGTAGTCGCCTGCCACCGCCTCGACCGCGTCGCGGGCGTGTGGAAGCAACTCAATGGGATGGCGCAGCATCTCTTGTCCGGCTTCGATCAGTTCGCGGATCACACGCGCCGGGACCCGGTCTTCGGTGACCTCGATCGCGGTCTCGATCATCGACAGCGTGAACCCCTTAATGCCGAACCCGTAATGGCCGATGTTGCGGCGCTCGGCGGCCAGCAGACGTTCTTCGAGATGATCCTTCTCGGCAAAATCCCCGAGTAGCTCGGCGAATCGCTCTTGGGTGATGCGGAAGAACTGCTCGTTCTGCCAGAGCGTGTCATCGGCGTCGAAGCCTATTGCCGTTAGCCTTGCCGACATGGAACGCCTTTCGCTGCCTGCACCGCCAGAGATTCGCGCCGGATGGTCCGGCGGCCCCCTTTTCACGCGGGAACCAGACCTTATATAGTCGGTCTCGGCCAGCAGATGCAAAACCCGGAGACACCTCGCGTGATCCATTCGCCTGTCAAGATGTCCAACGCCTCGGGCGATGATGACGGCGATACCGGCGTCGTCGTCGAGACCCGGACGAAGACAAAGCGGCCGCCGCTTTATAAGGTGCTGCTGCTGAACGATGATTTCACGCCGATGGAATTCGTGGTGCACGTGCTCGAGCGCTTCTTCGGCCTGAGCCACGCGCAGGCGTTCGAGATCATGCTGACGGTGCACAAGAAGGGTGTGGCCGTGGTCGGCGTCTTCGCGTTCGAGATCGCCGAGACCAAGGTCGGCCAGGTGATGGATTTCGCCCGCCGCCACCAGCATCCATTGCAATGCACGATGGAAAAGGAATGAGGCCCTGACGGGCTGATCCGATGTCCACCTCACGACTGACCCAGGCCATCGAGGATGGCGTGATCGTGCTGCCCGAAACGGGGCGCATCGCGGTTCTTGCGCCCCGCGCGGGAATGGATCTGTCTGCTCTGCCAAGGGACCGGGTGCACGTGATCCAGGGGTTTCGCCCCGATCACGATGCATTTGCGGAGGCAGGGTACGATACCGGCACGGCGCCGGACGGGCCCTATTCCGCGGCGCTGGTCTGCCTGCCGCGCGCCAAGCCGCTTGCGCGCGCGCTTGTCGCGGAGGCGGCGGAGTTGACCGACGGCGGCCAGGTCACTGTCGACGGACAAAAGACCGACGGCGTCGAGAGCATTCTGAGGGAATGCCGCGCGCGGACCAGGGTCGGTTCCGTCCTGTCCAAGGCGCACGGCAAGCTTTTCGGCTTCAGCGGCGGCGACTTCTTGGACTGG
>JAHELH010000182.1 GCA_024644285.1 Paracoccaceae bacterium
CAGCCGCGCGGCGCTGCAGAAGACGCGCCTCGGCGCGATCAATGCCGGACCGGGCGGCGACGAGCACCGCCACAACACCATCGCGATCCGGCACTATGCCGACCGCTGGCGCGTCGGCGGGTCGCCTGAAACCGGGTGAAGCCTTGTTGCCGCCCGCCGCCGCGGCGCGGCTCAGCCGGCCTTGGCCCGCGCAAGGCGGTCCTTGATCATCGGGCCGACCTTGCCGAAATCCATCTGGCCGGTGTATTGCGACTTCAGCGCTCCCATCACCCGGCCCATGTCGCGGATCGACTCGGCGCCGGTCTGCGAAATCGCGCTTTCCACCGCCGCCTCGACCTCTGACTCCTCCAGCTGGCGCGGCAGGTAATCCTCGATTACCCCGATCTCCGCCAGTTCGCGCTCGGCCAGGTCCAGCCGGCCGCCCTCCTCGTAGGCCCGGGCGCTTTCCTGGCGCTGCTTGACCATCTTGCCCAGGATCACCAGAACCTCGTCGTCGCCGACCGAGCGGTCCTCGCCTTCGCCGCGCAGGGCGATATCCTTGTCCTTGATCGCCGTGGTGATCAGCCGCAGGGTGGCCAGCCTGGCCGTGTCCTTCGACTTCATCGCTTCCTTCAGACCTTCATTGATCCGGTCGCGCAGTGGTTTCGACATCTCATCCCCATGAGGTCATTGGAGCCTCCGACCATATCCGCGGTGCCAACGGGTGGCAACTGCCTCTGTCAATCTCAAGTCTTTGTTTTTACACGATATCTGAAATCTCCCGGCCCCTTGACCCTAGGTTCCGGCAGCCTTAGGTTCGCGCAAATTCCAGCACCGCAAAGGACCGGCCGCCATGTCCAGCGCCCGCGCCAGCCAATCTCCGACGGCCTGCCTTGCGCTGGCCGACGGCTCGCTGTTCTACGGCCACGGCTTCGGCGGCACCGGCCAGACCACGGCCGAGCTGTGCTTCAACACCGCGATGACCGGCTACCAGGAGATCATGACCGACCCCTCCTATGCCGGGCAGATCGTCACCTTCACCTTTCCGCATGTGGGCAATGTCGGGGTCAATCCCGACGACGACGAAAGCGCCGCGCCGGTGGCCGCCGGCATGGTGGTGAAGTGGGATCCGACCGAGCCGTCGAACTGGCGCGCCGCCGAGGAACTGGCGGAATGGCTGCGGAAATCGGGACGCATCGGCATCGGCGGCGTCGATACCCGCCGCCTGACCCGCGCGATCCGGGCGCAGGGCGCGCCGCACGCCGCGCTGGCGCACGACGCGCAAGGCAAGTTCGACATCGAGGCGCTGATCGCCGCGGCGCGCGGTTTCCCCGGGCTCGAGGGGCTCGACCTGGCGAAAGAGGTCACCTGCGCGCAATCCTACCGCTGGGATCAGATGCGCTGGGCCTGGCCCGAGGGCTACACCCGCCGCGAACGCCCCGGCCACCGCGTCGTCGCCGTCGATTACGGCGCCAAGCGCAACATCCTGCGCTCGCTCGCCTCTGCCGGCTGCGACGTTACCGTTCTGCCCGCCACCGCCACCGCCGAGGAGGTGCTGGCGCATGAACCGGAAGGGCTGTTTCTGTCGAACGGCCCCGGCGACCCGGCGGCGACCGGCGAATACGCGGTGCCGATGATCCGCAAGGTGCTCGACCGCAGCGACATCCCGGTCTTCGGCATCTGCCTGGGACACCAGATGCTGGCGCTGGCGCTGGGCGCCCGGACGATCAAGATGAATCACGGCCATCACGGCGCCAACCACCCGGTCAAGGATCTGGAAACCGGCAAGGTCGAGATCACCTCGATGAACCACGGCTTCACGGTCGACAGCCAGACCCTGCCCGAGGACGTGATCGAGACCCATGTCTCGCTGTTCGACGGCTCGAATTGCGGCATCCGCACCAAGGACCGCCCGGTCTTCTCGGTTCAGTACCACCCCGAGGCCAGCCCCGGCCCGCAGGACAGCTATTACCTGTTCGAGCGTTTCGCCGCCGCGATGCAAACTCGCTAATTCCGGGTAGCGCGGTTTTCCGCGGTTAATCCTACTTTAACCTAAGTAACCAAGTCTGGTGGCCGGGAAATGGGTAACCGGTGACCGGTATGGCATCGAGAAGACAGCAGAAACCGACGTCCGGAAACGGCGGCGCGGCGGCAAACGGGCCGCGGGTGACACGCCTGCGGCTGGGCCAGATCCTCGAGGACGAGGGCGAGATCACGCCGCAGGACACGCTGCGCATCCTCGCCGTGCAGAACCGGGTCGAGGCGCGGTTCGGCGACATCCTGCTGGCGCGCGGCATGATCGACCGCGACCGGCTCTACGACGCCGTCGCGCGCCAGTTCCGCGCGCCCGTCGCGCGCTTCGACCGGCATCCCCCCGACGTCCGGCTGATCGACTCCTACGGCGTGACCCGCTGTCTGTCCGAGGGGCTGCTGCCCTGGCGCAAGACGGCGGGCTACACCATCGTCGCCACCGCCAGGCCCGAGGAATTCGAGACGCGGCGCCCGGATCTGGAACGGCAATTCGGCCCGGTGCAGCTGGCCATCACCGGCGAGGTCGAACTGCACCGCGCCGTTCTCGGCCATCACCGCAAGGTCCTCGCGACCCGCGCCGAAAGCCGCGTGGCGCCGATGGAAAGCTGCCGCCGCTGGCACTCGAAGATGCTGCGCGAGGTGTTCCTCGCCCTGGGCATCGCGCTGCTGGTCGCGATGGTCACCCTGCCCGACCTGTTCCTGGTGACGCTCTTCGCCTGGGTCTTTTTGTCGCTCGTCGCCAATACCGCGCTGAAGCTGGCGGTGGCGGCCGGCCACGTCCTGGCTCTCCGCCGCCCGGCCGCCGCGGCAGAGGGCAGCCCGCCGGTCATCGCCCGGCTGCCGCCGGTCTCGATCCTGGTGCCGCTCTACCAGGAGCGCGAGATCGCCGGGCGACTGATCAAGCGGCTGGACCGTATCGACTATCCCCGCGAACTGCTCGACATCTGCCTGGTGGTCGAGGCCGACGACGCCGTCACCTGCGACACCATCGACCGCGCCGACCTGCCGCGCCACATGCGCCAGATCGTCGTGCCAAACGGCCAGATCAAGACCAAGCCGCGTGCGCTGAACTACGCGCTCGACTTCTGCCGCGGCAGCATCGTCGGCGTCTACGACGCCGAGGACGCGCCGGCGCCGGACCAGATCATGAAGGTGGTGCAGCGGTTCCACGAACGCCCGCCCGAGGTTGCCTGCCTGCAGGGCGTGCTGGACTACTACAATGCCCGCACCAACTGGCTGTCGCGCTGCTTTACCGCCGAATATGCGATGTGGTTCCGGGTGATGCTGCCGGGGCTTACCCGGCTGGGCCTGGCGATTCCGCTGGGCGGGACGTCGCTGTTCTTCCGCCGCCAGGTGCTCGAGGACCTGGGCGGCTGGGACGCCCACAACGTCACCGAGGACGCCGACCTGGGGATCAGGCTCGCCCGTCGCGGCTACCGGACCGAGATGATCGATTCCGTTACAGAGGAAGAGGCCAACTGCCGCTTCTGGCCCTGGGTGAAGCAGCGTTCGCGCTGGCTGAAGGGCTACGCGATGACCTGGGCGGTGCACATGCGCCAGCCGGGCAAGCTGCGCCGCGAACTGGGCTGGTGGCGCTTTGCCGGGGTGCAGCTCTTGTTCCTGGGAACCATCACGCAATTCCTGTTCGCGCCGCTTCTGTGGAGCTTCTGGATCCTGCCCTTCGGCCTGCCGCACCCGGTCGCGGATCTGCTGGGCGCACCGCTGCTGAGCGCGGTGATCGCGGCGTTCCTGATCTCTCTCCTGGCCGATCTGGTCATCGGGCTTCTGGCCGTGCGCGGCGAGCGGCACCGCTTCCTGATCCCCTGGCTGCCGACGCTGTACTTCTACTTTCCGATGGCCGCGCTGGCGACCTACAAGGGGCTGGCAGAGCTGTTCACCCGCCCATTCTACTGGGACAAGACGGAACACGGCATCTTCGATGAGGGCCCCGAGAGCGACGCGGGCGACGCGCCGGATGCGCAAGCCGAGGAGCCGGACGCCGAGACGCCGCCGGCAGACCGGTTCGCCGCCGAATAGCCGGCCGTCTCAGCCCGCCTCGGCGTCGCTGCGCAGCCGGGTCTCGAACGCCTTGGAGATATGCGCCCTGAGCGCCGCGTCGGCGGCATCGCCGTCGCCGGCCGCGATCGCGTCGACGATGACCTGGTGCTCGGCCAGCGCATCCTCGCCGCGGCCCTCTATCGCCAGCGAGGTCGTCGCCAGCAGCGCCATCGACCGGTGCACGAGGTCCAGCTGCTGCACCAGGTAGCGGTTGTGGCTGGCCAGATGTATCTGCTTGTGGAACCGCCGGTTCGCCCGGCTCAGCGCCTGCGGGTCGTCCAGCAGCGCCCGGTCGTCCCTGACCATGCCCTGCAGCACGCGCACCTCCTCCGGCGCCGCGTGCCGCGCCGCCAGCCGCGCCGCCAGCCCCTCCAGCTCGCTGCGCACAGCGTAAAGCTCGGCCAGCTGGTTGTGATCCAGCGACGCCACGATCAGCGAGCGGCCGTCGCGCGTCAGCAGCGACTGCGTCTCCAGGCGCTGCAACGCCTCGCGGATCGGCGTGCGCGACACGCCGAAGCGCTCGGCCAGGTCGCTTTCCACCAGCCGGTCTCCGGGGCGGAAGATGCCGGTATCTATGGCCTCGAGGACAAGCCCGTAGGCATCCTTGTGCGGCGATTTGCTATCGTCCATGCGGCCCTCTTGGAATACCGTCGCATACCATACGCCCGGAGCCGCGGTAATCAAGCATTGCACGATGGACGCCCCGGCGCCCGCGCCCTAGATTGCGCCCCATGAACGGCACCGATCTCAGCCATGTCCGGCACTGGGTCTTCGACCTCGACAACACGCTCTATCCGCCCGCCGCGCGGCTGTTCGACCAGATCGAGGTGCGGATGACCGACTGGGTGATGCAGGCGCTGGACCTCGACCGCGACGCGGCCAACGACCTGCGCGCGCGCTACTGGCGCGACTACGGCACGACCCTGGCCGGGCTGATGCAAGTGCACGGCGTCGATCCCGGCCCCTACCTGCACGAGGTGCACGAGATCGCGCTGGACCATCTCGACCCCGACCCCGATCTCGCCGCCCGCATCGCCGCCCTGCCCGGCCGACGCATCGTCTACACCAACGGCTCGAAACCCTATGCCGAGCGCGTGCTGGCCGCCCGCGGCCTGTCCGGCGCCTTCGACGCCGTCTACGGGGTCGAGCATGCGGGCTTTCGCCCGAAACCGGAACGCGCCGCCTTCGAGGCGGTGTTCACCGCCGACGGCACCGACCCGGCCCGCGCCGCGATGTTCGAGGACGACGTGCGCAACCTCGCCGCGCCGCACGCCATGGGCATGCGCACCGTGCATGTCGCGCCGGAACGCGAGCCGCATCCGCATATCCACCACCACACCGACGATCTGACCGGGTTTCTCGCGCG
>JAHELH010000183.1 GCA_024644285.1 Paracoccaceae bacterium
ACCCATCACCGGAGCGACAAACATGGACTGGACCGGCCTCAACGACGCCATGCGTGGCCGCATTCGCGCGCTGAACCGCACGATCCCCGAAACCGCCAAGGGCTTCGCCGCCCTGTCCAAGGCGGCGAAAGAGGATGGCGTGCTCGACGTCAAGACCAGGGAATTCGTCGCCCTCGGCATCTCCGTCGCGGAAAGGTGCGAGCCCTGCATCGGCTTTCACGTCGAGGCGCTGATCAAGGCCGGCGGCACGCGCGAGGAACTGGCGGACGTGCTGGCGATGTGCGTGCAGATGGGCGGCGGCCCGTCGCTGATGTACGCCGCCAAGGCATTGGAGGCGTTCGATCAGATGTCGGGCCGGACCTAGACCGGTCGACGTCGGGTCGCTCAGGCCGTGACCGGCAGATAGCGGGCGTCGGCGACGGTGGGGAAGGCGCGCGGCGGGTAGGCCTTGCGCGTCTTGCGCAGCTGCGGGAAGTGGCGCTTGACCTCGTCGCGCAACTCGTCGTCGAGCCGCTTGAGCACGGTCTGGGTCACGCTGACGCTTTCGACCGGGATGCCGTCAGCGCAGTAGATGCGGTGTTCGTCGAAGACCAGCGTGTAGAACCGTGCTACCTCCATCGACCGGTCGACATAGACCGCGTCCGAGGTACCGGCGAGCGCCTTGGCCGCCACCAGGCCGGACGCGCCGTCATCGACGCCGCGCAGCCGCCAGCCGGGCACCAGGATCCGGTGCGTGGGCGCCAGCCCGAGGTCGCGCTGCGGCATCATCGGGCCGATTGCCCGGGCCTTCAGACGGATCGGGGCGCTGGCGGGGTTGGCGCGGATGTCGTCCTGGGTCAGTTCCCGCTTCCAGACCATGGCCACCGGCTGCAGACCGTAATGGCGGGTCACGATCAGGTCGCCGCGACGCACATGCTCGATCTTGCGGGGTCCGCAGGGAGTCCGGATCTCGGTGCCCTCCAGCAGACCGCCCTCGAAACCGTGCGGCGAGGTGGTCCTAACCTGGGTTTCCTGTAACCGAATCGGGGTCATATCCGTGGTCCTCCAGTCAACTGGGGCGAAGGAACCACGGAAATGCGACAACAATCGGAACCTGACGGGGTGGTTTTGTGCCGATCGACCGCTAAGGACCGGCGCCGTCCGACGCCGTCCGGCCTAGCCATCCACCCGAATCGCCGCGTTCTGGGGATCGTAGGGCGAGTCCTCGACGATCTCGGCAGGCCACAGCCGGTCGAACATCTTCACCTCCAGCTTGCGCCCCACCTCGGCCCGGTCCGGCCTCACGTATCCCATCCCGATCGACTTCCCGAAGGCTACCGAATACCCGCCCGAGGTCAGCCGCCCGACCTTGGTGTCGCCGTCATACAGGGCCTCGCGGCCCCAGGGATCGGCATCCTCGGGCCCGTCTATCAGCAGGGTGACGCATTTCGACCGGATGCCGGTGTCGAGCATCGCCTGCTTGCCGTGGAAGTCCTTGTCGAGATCGACGAACCGGTCGAGCCCCGCCTCCAACGGCGTCGCGTCGCGGCCCAGTTCGGTGCCGAAAGCGCGATAGGATTTTTCCTGCCGCAGCCAGTTCTGCGCCCGCGCGCCGACCAGCTTCAGCCCATGCGCCTCGCCCGCCTCCATCAGCCGGTCCCACAAGTAGTTTTGCATCTCGATCGGGTGGTGCAACTCCCAGCCTAGCTCGCCGGTATAGGCGACCCGGACCGCGTGCACCGGGCACATGCCAAGCTCGATGTTGCGCATCGAAAGCCAGGGAAACCGCTTGTTCCCAAGTGCCGTCGAGGGATCGGCATCTCGAATCAGTTCTTGCAGCACGTTGCGCGATTTTGGCCCAGCGATGGCAAAGACGCCGAATTGCGTGGTGATGTCGTGGATGTCGACATGGCCAAACGCGGCCGCCTTGTCCTCGGCCGATTTCCGCAGGAAATCGCCGTCATAGGCCGTCCAGGCCCCGGCCGAGATCAGCACGTATTCGTCCGGCGCGTAGCGGACGATGGTATATTCGGTGCGGGTCGTCCCCGCGTCGGTCAGCGCATAGGTCAAGTTGATCCGCCCGACATTCGGCAGCCTGTTGCAGGTGAACCAGTCCAGGAACGCCGTCGCGCCCTGGCCGCGAACAAGGTGCTTGGTAAAGGCGGTGGCGTCGATCAGGCCGACGCCGCCGCGGATCGCCTCGGCCTCGGCTTTTGCGTACTCCCACCAGCCGCCCCGTCGGAACGATCGCGCGTCATGGTCGAAATCCGACGGCGCATCCAGCGGCCCGTAGTAGTTCGGCCGCTCCCATCCGTTGACCTGGCCGAACTGCGCGCCCTGCGCCTTCTGCCGGTCATAGGCCGGCGCGGTGCGCAGAGGCCGGCAGGCTTCGCGTTCCTCGTCGGGGTGGTGCAGGACATAGACGTGGGAATAGCATTCCTCGTTCTTGCGCGCCGCGTATTCCGTGGTCATCCAGTCGCCATAGCGCTTGGGGTCGAGGCTGGCCATGTCGATCTCCGCCTCGCCGTCCACCATCATCTGCGCCATGTAGTAGCCGGTCCCGCCCGCCGCCGTGATGCCGAAGGAAAAGCCCTCGGCCAGCCACATGTTGCGCAGTCCCGGCGCGGGACCCACCAGCGGGTTGCCGTCGGGCGTGTAGCAGATCGGGCCGTTGAAATCGTCCTTCAGACCGACCTGCTCCGACGAGGGGATCCGGTGGATCATCGACATGTATTCCTCCTCGATCCGCTCCAGGTCGAGCGGGAAGAGGTCGGCGCGGAAGCTTTCGGGCACGTCGTAGGCAAAGCGCGCCGGAGCACCCTGCTCGTAGGGTCCCAGGATCCAGCCCTTGCGCTCTTCGCGCACGTACCACTTGGCGTCGGCGTCGCGCAGCACGGGATGCTCGGGATTGTCCTTGCGCCACTCGACCAGCGCCGGATCGGGCTCGGTGACGATGTACTGATGCTCGACCGGGATCGCGGGCATCTTGATGCCCAGAAGCCGCGCGGTCCGCTGGGCGTGGTTGCCGGTGGCGGTCACCACGTGTTCGGCACGGATCACGATTTTCTCGTCCGAGGGCACCAGGTTGCCGCCCCGCTCGGCCATTTTCGTGCAGGCGACTTCCCAGTGATCGCCCTTCCATGTGTACCCGTCCGCCTGCCACTTGCGTTCGATGGCCACGCCGCGCTGCCGCGCGCCCTTGGCCATCGCCTGGGTCACGTCGGCGGGATTGATGTAGCCGTCGGTGGGGTGGTAGATCGCACCGCGAAGGTCCTCGGTGCGGACCAGCGGCCAGCGTTCCTTGATCTGCGCGGGGCTCAGCCATTCGTAAGGGATGCCCACCGTCTCGGCGGTCGAGGCGTAGAGTTGAAATTCGTCCATCCGGTCCCGGCTCTGCGCCATCCGCAGGTTGCCGACGACGTAGAAGCCGGCATTGAGCCCGGTCTCTTCCTCCAGCGTCTTGTAGAACTTCACGCTGTAGTCGTGGATGTGGCTGGTCGCGTAGCCCATGTTGAACAGCGGCAGCAGCCCCGCGGCATGCCAGGTCGAGCCGCTGGTCAGCTCGTCGCGCTCCAGCAGCATGACGTCGTCCCAGCCGGCGCGCGCCAGGTGATAGGCGATCGAGGTGCCGACGGCGCCGCCGCCGACGACTAGGGCTTTGACCTGGGTTTTCATGGGACAGACTCCGCTGGCGTGACCGTGCGCTGGTCATCGCAAATATCGCCGCGCCCGCGCACGGACAAGCCGACGCAATGACGCGCAAAACCGACGCGCATCGGGTTGTGTCCGGGCATGGCGCGGCCCGCCTCCGCCGATGGCTTTCTTTGCACTGAGCTTCCCAATACACTTGAGGCGTTAGAGAGCCGCATTTTTCAGGAGCTGGTTATGCCAAAGCCATTCAATCCGATGACAGTCGCGCAATTTCTTACCGCAGTTTCAAAGTTCAACTGGACAGTCACAAAAACCGAGGTTCACGTGCACTGCACCGACACTCCGAACCACAAGGACTTCCGCCAGAAAGGCGGCCTGGCGTGCGTTGAGAGCATGCACGGTTTTCACACTCGCCCCAAGTCGCAGGGCGGCAGGGGTTGGTCGGACATCGCCCAGCATGTCAGCATTGACCCCGACGGCATCATTTGGACCGGTCGCGCCTGGAATCGCTCGCCTGCCAGCGCGCTGGGGCATAACGGAAGTCACGTCTTCATGTTCGAGATGATCGGCCTGTTCGACACCGGCAAGGACCCTTTCGGGGGCGCTCAGGAGCAGGCAGCCTATCACGTCACGGCGGCAGTTCTGGATCTTTTCGGCGTCAGCGCAACTGACGGTGTGAAGTTTCACAATCAGTTCACGTCGGGGAAAACCTGTCCCGGTTCGGCACTGAAGCGTCCGGATTTTGTTGCCAACGTCAAAGATGTGATGGACGGGGGTATTTCGTCGATGGCGATGGATCTGCCGCCGGCCGCCGAAGCCGCGCCCGACCGACCTGAGTTCCTGAAGAGCGTGGACAGCCTGCTCGAAGAGCTGGATCAAAGAGAAGATGACGGCGTAATCGACGATGGCGAACTCGACCACACCTTGATTCCAACATCCTAGACGCAACGTGAGAGTTGCTGCGTGAACACCCTCGCCTTTTGCGGTTTTCGTCGCAGGTCTTTCAGGCTGCATAGACCTGGGCAGGGGTTCTTGCCGAATTACCGCTCCAGCGCCACGTCCAGCCGGTCGATCGAGAAATGCGGCGCCAGGATCTCTCGCAACTCGGCCCGGCGCGGGTTCGCTGGATCGAGCAGCGCGTAGCAAAAGTAATCCTCCATCAGCGCGGCCTGCTGCTCGTAGCCGAAGCGCAGGAAGACGTCGCCGTCGGCGGAGGTGTAGTAATAGGGGTCGAGGTTCAGCAGACTTTCCAGCACCGCGCGGCCGGGCCGATAGCCGGTACGTCCGCGGTTCTGCCACTGCCAGATATGGACCAGCTCGTGCGCCATGATCAGGCTTTGCGGTAGCAGAACGCCTTGCGGCCAGCGCGGCGCGGTGTCGTCGCGGTAATACTTCCTTGCCAGGTGGATGCGGTTCCACAGCGCGAAGGCCGGCGGCGGCTCCGTGCGCGGGCCCTGGGGCACCCGGTCGCAGATGCCGGGCACCGTGCCCCGCTTGGCCTGCGGCGGCGGGTCGGGGGTCGCGGGCGGCGCCTGCAGGCCAAATCCGGCGGCAACCCGCACCTTTCCGGCATCCAGACCCGGGCCGATGACGTCCGATGCGAATTGCCGTTCTCCCTCGGTCAGCGGGCGCCCGGCACATCCCGCCAGGACAACAAGCAGCGACAAGAGCGCGATCCGCCGCGTGGCCGCACCGCCGCGGCGCGTCCGATGCGCCATTCTGCCAGCCATCACCGGGATCCAACCACCTCCTTGCCCCGCACCCTGTCCTGCCGGCGCGAGACTGCCCCTGTTTTTCGCC
>JAHELH010000184.1 GCA_024644285.1 Paracoccaceae bacterium
CCCGCTGGCCGGCGTCAAGGGGCCGTGCTTCGGCGACGTGCTGATCGACAAGGGCGCGGTCTCGGGCGAGGGCCTCTGCCACTACACCGACGCCGACGGCGACATGGTGCTGATGACATGGACGGCCACCGGCATGGCCGAAGGCGGCCGCACCACCGGCGACTGGGAAGTTACTGGCGGCACCGGCAAATGGGACGGCGCCTCGGGCGGCGGCACGTTCAACGCCGGGACCGACGCGATGGAGAAATACACCAACATGGTGACCGGCGAGGTCACGCTGAAATAGCCCCGGCGGGCCTCTGCCGCATTGCCGCCGCATTTGCCGTTTATTGCGCCGCCGGATCCAATTCGACGGAGGCCCGCATGCATATCGTCCGCGCCATTCTCGCCGTGGCGCTGTTCTCCTGGCTCAGCTTCGCCGTGCTGACCGACACCCTTCCGGGCAGCGATGGCGGCTCGTCCAAGACACGGGCGCTGAAGGGGCTGGTCGACAGCGCCACGGCCAAGTTCGGCCTGCTGACCACCAGCGTCACCCTGTTCATGACCGGGATCCTCCTGGCCTTCATCTTCCTGATGTGGCGCCGGCGCAACGGCTGATCCGCGCCGGGGCTAGGACTGCCGCGCCTTCCAGCGCAGCCACAGCGGCCGGATGTCGAGAAACGCGATCGCCCCGCCCACCGGGATCAGCCACGGGCCGATGAACGGCACGACGATGCCGACGATGCCGAGCCCGATCAGCGCCAGCCCGACAATCGTCCGGACCCCCCAGGGCAGGTACTTCCGGGCCCAGGCCTGGCCGCGGCGGGTGCGCGCGCAGCACCAGTCGTAAAGGCGCCGCCAGCGCGAGGGGTTCGTGTCGTTTTCCATTGCACCTGAACGCGCAAATAGGCCAAACGGTTCACCGGCGCATTGCGCGCCGCGAGTTACGTTAGCGGTAACACGTTCTCTATCAACGACTTGACCCCCTGTCCCCGTGGGGACATTCCGGAAGGCCCGCCCATGATCCTCTACGGCATCCCCACCTGCGACACCTGCAAGAAGGCGCTGAAGGCGCTAGAGGCCGCCGGCCGCGACGTCACCTTCCGCGACATCCGCGCCGAGCCGCTGTCCGAGGCGGAATGGTCCGAACTGATCGCCGAGTTCGGCACCAACCTGGTGAACACCAAGTCGACCACCTGGCGCGGCCTGTCCGACTGGATGAAGCATTCCGAGGCCGACGCCCAGCTCGCCGCCCACCCGACCCTGATGAAGCGCCCGGTGATCCGCGACGAAGACCGGCTTTACCTGGGCTGGGACGAAGACGTGCAGGCGGCGCTTCTGGGCTAGCGGAGCCGCCGCCACAGCCGCCGCAGCGCCGCGCCGGCGCCGGTTTCCGGCAGCACCGGCTCCCGCTCCGCCCGGCGCGCCAGGTCGCGGTCGGCGGCCAGCATCTCGGCCAGCCGCGCGCCGGTCCAGCGGCCGATCCTTTCGGCCACCGGGTCGGGCGCCTTGTCGAACCGGTCGAACTCTTCGTGGAACTTCGGCTGGTGCACGATCCGCGGCGCGGCCTTTTTCGGCGACCAGGCCCGCAGCAGGTCGATATCCATCAGGTTGTATTCCGGCGGCAGGGTCGCGATGCGCAGATCGCTGGCCCAGAGGATCTCGCGCAGCACCTGCTGGTCGCGCCCCGTGGCGTGGTCGCGGACGGCGGCGGCCCAGTCCGCCAGCATCCGGTCCACCGCCTCGCCGTGGCGGACCGCGATCACCCCGCCGTTGAACTGCGGAAAGGTGTTCGGCAGGGGCGTCTTCCAGGGCCGCTGCGCGTTGACGCTGTTGCGCTCCTGGTCGTGGGCCAGCGCGATGTCGAAGCGTTCGAGCACCTCGAAGATGTCGCCGATATCGGCCAGCACCATCACGTCGCTGTCCAGCATCAGCGTCCGGGCGAAGCGCGAGGCGGCCATGGCGTCGATGCGGCTGCGCGCCCAGGGGCTGTCCAGCACGTGGACCCGGTCGAAGCCCGGCGGCGACTGTGCGCGGTCGGTGTAGAGGTCGATGGCGAGGCCCGGGTTGTGCTGCCGGATCGAGGCGGCCGCGCGCACCGCCAGCGCGGTGTATTTCGCCTCTCCCGTGGCCGTGAAGATGACGCCGTTGCCGTCGGGTCGCTCTGGCACGGGGGGCGCTCCTTGTCAGCCTGGGACATCCGCCCGGCTAGCAGAGCCGGGGCGCGCTGACAAGAAAGCGCCGGCCGGTGCTAGTTCAGGATGCCTGGCCAGTTGGCGCGGCCCTTGGCGATATTGCCGGGCACGTCCTGCAGCCAAAGCTCGCGGGCCCGCAGGCTGGCGTTCAGGTAGAGCCGGCCGTCATGGACCGTCCAGGCCTCGGGCACGGTGGGCGCCAGATAGCCGCGCGACGCCGCATAGGCGCAGTAGCCGCCGAACTGTGCGCCGTACTTCTCGGGATCGGCGGTGAAGGCGGCCTGGTTGGCGGCGCTGGCGAACCGCCACTCGGCGCCCTTGTAGGTCACCGCGTGGCTGGCGCTGCCCGCGACCGGCGCGCCCGATGTGAAATAGGCCACCGGGTCGATGCCGCGGATGGCAAGGCCGTCGACGGCGAAGGTCTCGGGTTCGGCGGCGAGGGCGGGCAGGCCGGTTGCGGCCAGAACCGGGGGCAGAGCGAGCAGTCCCAGAAGGGCGCGGCGGGTCGTGGTCATTGGAAACTTCCCTTTGTGAACGGACGGGCGCAGAGTGCCCTATTCCGGGCGCGCGCAGAAGCCGCCACACGCGCCTGTGAAAAAGCGTGGTCCGGCGCGAGGGTCGGTCCGTCGCCGTGTTGCACGGTCCAGAAACGAAACGGACTGTTTCTGAGCGAAGTGCAGATTGCATCCGGGGGTTGTGCTACCAGAAACCAATCCTTATCCCGCGCGGGCCGTTCAGAAGGGAGACAGCGATGCACCACAGATACCTGTCCGCCACCCTGATCGGCTTGCTCGCCTGCACCGCAGCGCCGGCGCTGGCCTGGGACGGGCGGTCCTCGGCTCGGCCCGCCGCCAATTCCATGCCGCCGATCTGGGCCTATCCGTCCAAGCAGAACTACTGTCCCGCTGGTCTGCAGCCGGTCGTCGTCGGCGGCGTCATTTGCTGCGGCACGCCGACCCATGCCGGCTATCGTGCGGAGGATCATCCCCGGCCGCGCCGGGCGCAAAAGCCGCGCGCCAAGACTTGGGTCGCGACCGGAAAGGGCTATGGCGAGGGGTACTACGAATAGCGCGCGGGCCGCCATGCCACCGGGCACATCCTTCGATCCGCCGGAAACCGATTGTTTCGTACCGGCAATTTGACCTGGCAACCACAACGGGTACCCTCGGGCGGCGGACGGAATCGCCGCGCATTATCTGGGGGGCCAGTCATGATTTTTCCGAAACTTGCGGGATGCCTTGTGCTTTCCGCGGCAGCAGCCTGTCTCGCCTCGCCTGCAGAGGCGTTCTGCAGCAGGTCGACGGCCGACGTCACCATTCTCTGCCCGCACCCGGTGCCCTATCCGGGGCCGAAGCACCTGACGCCCACCTCGCGCAACATGGCGACAGTCGGCACGCCGGGGCTCTACAAGAACTGGGGCAACGGCTACGACGTGCGGGTCTATCTCGGCGGCAACGGCACCGGCTACCAGGAGTTCGACTGGGCGGTGCCAACGGATTTCGGCAAGCGCTGAGGGCCGCGCCGCACAACGAAAAAAGCGGCCCGCGGGGGCCGCTCTTGAAGACAGAGATCGCGGCGGTTCAGAGCGCCTTGAGATCGCCGGCCGAGGACCGTCCGTCGCGGCCCGCCTGCAATTCGTAGCTGACCTTCTGGTTGTCAGCCAGGCCGGTCATTCCGGCACGTTCGACCGCAGAGATGTGCACGAACACGTCCTTGCCGCCGTCGTCGGGCGCAATGAAGCCGAAGCCTTTGGTGGTGTTGAACCATTTCACGGTGCCAGTGGGCATTCCGTTTCTCCTTGTCTGGGCCGCCCGCGAGATGCGGCGGCTTGGTGCAGCCAGGGTCTTTCGTAGTGATCAGGCTGCCCTGACAGGGCGGTCGTCGAGAAAGTCCATCGTCACGGAGCGAAAAGAAAAAGGATTCGCTGCAAAAATCAAGAGCCTTGATAGCGCACCGCGGGAATTCGCACATCTGCGCTCTTGCCGGTCGGAATCGGCCACGGACTTGGCACGCGGGCCGGCGCTACCTATGTCGGTGGCGGACAAGCGGAGACGGCACCATGCGAAACGCGGCCCTGACCCTGGGCGTCATCGGCGGGATCATCGGCATGATCGTGGGGTTTTTCAGCTTCGGTTACGTGGAATTCGTCCGCTGGTTCGGAGAGATCGAGGATCTCGCGCACCAGGTGGACAACGAGGCGCTGATCCAGGGGGTCAGCCTGTTCGCGCCGCTTCTGGCCATCGCGGGCGGCGCCATGGCGCGCAGCGAGGCGGCGGTCGGCGGCGTGCTGATGCTGGCATCGGCGGCGGGAATGTACTGGGCCTTCGGTTTCGGCGCCTTCACAATGTTTCCCATCGCGATGTGCGGACTGGGCGGCGTGCTGGCGCTGGCGGCGCGCAGGCCAGACCCGGCGTAAGGCGCCTCAGACGGTGTCCTCCCGGGCGCGGGCCAGCGCGCGGTCGACCGACAACGGCCCCCCGCCGCGCATCACGAGATAAACCAGCAGGAAGACCCAGAAGGCGCGCTGGTCCATTATGTGCGCGTCCGATGCCTTGTCGAACCAGGTGCCGATGGTCGCGGCATCGGCGCCGTGGCCGAAGATGTCGGTCAGGCTTTGCACCACAACGAAGCCGATCATCCCCAGTGCGGCCAGCCGGGTCAGCAGGCCGATGACGATCAGCAACGGCAGGATGAACTCGGCCCAGGTGCCGGCCAGAATGATCAGCTTTTCCAGCAGGCTGAACTGGCTGGCATCGTACAGGACGGCCTCGGCCTTTTTCGGGAAAATCTGCGCATAGGCCCCGGTCGAGGGCGACAGGAAGCCGAAGAAACCTTCGCCCAGCTTGGTCTTGGCGGAGGACCAGAAATACAACAGCAGGACCCCGGCGAAGATCAGCCGCGCCAGCGTCGGCAGCAGCACCGGCGACAGGCGCTCGACCCGGTCGAAGACGGCATCGTGCAGCGAGATCAGCGCGTTCATGTCCTATTCCTTCAAGTCAATGATCGCGCCGCCGGCAAACAGGATCCCCAGCATCGCGGACAGGTCGAAATCTGGCACGCGCTCCAGCGCCGTGTCCAGCGCGGCGCCGAATGTCGCGCCGTCCATCAGCGCCGCCATGAAGGCGCCGCCGCCGGGCGGCAGAACGGACATCACCGGATCGAAGTCCGGCCGCGCGATCAGAACGTTCTGCCCGCCGGTGCCGGGTTTCGGCCCGTCCTCC
>JAHELH010000185.1 GCA_024644285.1 Paracoccaceae bacterium
ACGCCGCGCGGGATGAAGGCGTAGGCGTTGGTGAAGACGGCGCGGTCGCGGGCGCGCATCGCCTGCGGCGGCAGGCCGCCTTCGGGGGCGTAGTAGGTGCGGGTCATGGCAGCAGGTCTTTCAGCCGGTGCCAGGCGATGCGCTCGACCTGGGCGCAGGCGGTGGCGAATTCGGTGGCGCGGTCATTGCCGAGGCGGGTGCGGAAGGCGTCGAGGATCGAGGCCTTGGTGTTGTCGCGGACGGCGATGATGAAGGGGAAGCCGTGTTTCTTCACGTAGGCGCCGTTCAGCTCGGTGAAGGTGGCGCGTTCGGCGTCGGTCAGCGCGTCGAGCCCGGCGCCGGCCTGCTCGGCGGTGCTTTCGGCGGTCAGGCGCCTGGCCGCCGCCAGCTTGCCGGCGAGGTCGGGATGGGCGGTGAGGACGCCGAGGCGTTCCTCTTCGGAGGCTGAGCGGAAGACGCGGGCCAGGGCGTTTGCCAGCCCGGCGGCGGTGTCGTGGGCCGGGCCAAGCTCGAGATCCCAAGCACGCTCGGCGATCCAGGGGGAGTGTTCGTAGATGCCGCCATAGGCGGCAACGAAGGCGTCGCGGTCCATTTCGGAGGGGCGGTCATAGGGCCTGGGCGGGTGTGTCTTGATCCAGTGCTCGGCGATGTCGATGCGGCGGGCGAACCAGACGTCGGAATGCGATTGCGCGTATTCGAGGAAACGTTTCAGGGCCATGACCCGGCCCGGGCGCCCGATCAGCCGGCAATGCAGGCCGATGGACAGCATCTTCGGCGCGCCGGCCTCGCCCTCGGCATAGAGCGCGTCGAAACTGTCCCGCAGGTAGGTCTCGAACTGGTCGCCGGAATTGAAGCCCTGCGGCGTGGCGAAGCGCATGTCGTTGGCGTCGAGCGTGTAGGGGACGATGAGTTGCAGACTGCCGCCGATGTCCATCCAGTAGGGCAGGTCGTCGGCATAGCTGTCGGCGACGTAGTCGAAGCCCTGCTCGGCGGCGAGGCGCACGGTGTTGACCGAGCAGCGCCCGGTATACCAGCCGCGCGGGCGCTCATCGGTGACTTCGGTGTGCAGGCGGATCGCCTCGGCCATGTGGGCGCGTTCGTCTTCCTCGGTGAAATCCTTGTAGTCGATCCATTTCAGCCCGTGGCTGGCGATCTCCCACCCGGCCTTCTGCATGGCGGCGACCTGTTCGGGCGAGCGGGCCAGCGCGGTGGCCACGCCGTAGACGGTGACCGGGACGTTCGCGCCGGTGAACACGCGGTGCAGCCGCCAGAAGCCGGCGCGGGCGCCGTATTCGTAGATCGAGTCCATGTTCCAGTGACGCTGGCCGGGCCAGGCGGCGGCGCCGACGATTTCGCTGAGGAACGCCTCTGATGCAGCATCGCCGTGCAGGATGCTGTTCTCGCCGCCCTCCTCGTAATTCAGCACGATCTGCACGGCGATCTTCGCACCGCCGGGCCATTTGGGGTCGGGCGGGTGGGCCCCGTAGCCGATCATGTCTCGCGGATAGCGCTGCACCTTGTCCCCCGGTTGGCTTGCCCGATGCTATACACTGGAAACGGGATGCGATTATCAATTTTATCCGTAAAGTCTTTTTTGCGCGGCGCCTGCTGCGATTTACCGAGCCTTGCCGCAGAATGGCCGGTGTCAGCCAGGGAGGAAGCGATGGCCGAGGGATATCTGACGACACATGTTCTGGACACCGCGCGCGGCGTGCCGGCGCAGGGGATGAAGGTCTCGCTCTATCGGGTAGAGCCGCAGGCGCGCAGCCTGATCCGGGCGCTGGTGACGAACGACGACGGGCGGACGGACGAGCAGATCCTGCCGAAGGGCGAATTCCGCGAGGGGGTCTACGAGCTGGTCTTCGAGGCGGGCGACTATCTGGATGCCACCGCGGCCGCGCCGGAGAGCCCGCGATTCCTGGGCACGATCCCGATCCGGTTCGGGATCAGCGACGTGAACGCGCATTACCATGTGCCGCTGCTGATCTCGCCGTTCGGCTATTCGACCTATCGCGGAAGCTGACGGCGGAGCGTGGTGGGTTGAAAACCCACCCTACCGCAAGCCGTCCTCGCCCGTCACGTCCGCCGCCGCCAGGCCGCCCATGCGGTCGTGGATCCGCGGACCACGGGTCATGGCCAGCGCGAACAGGAGCTCGTTCGCGCGCGGGCCGTCGGGGAGGCCCACTTCCATCGCGTCGAAATGACTGCGGACATAGGCGGCGTTGATGTGGCCCAGCGGCACGTCTATGCGGGTGCCGACGCCGCCCTGTTTCATCGCGCTGGGGACGATGGCCCTGGCCGCGCCCAGTCGGGCGCGCATGGCGTAGCCGCCGGGCACATGCCAGAGCGCCGTGTGCTCCAGCTCGCCCGCTTCGCCCGTCATGGCCGCCTTGCCGTAGCCGTCGATGCCGTCCCGCCCGCCCATGGCCGCGATCAGCCGGTCGGTCATCATCAGCCCCAGCGGCTTGAGATCGTCCATCGCCGATTGCAGGTCGGGCTCGTGGCGGCCGGCGAAGGGATTGTCGACCAGCGCGACCATGGCGGCGCGGCGCCTGGGGCGGTCCGGCGCGGGGCCGCCGTCGTGATGGATCTCCTCGACAAGGAGCATGGTCTTGCGGAGGGCAAAGTCAGGCATGTTCGCGGGTCCGGTGTTGCAGGGCGGGGCCGAGAGCGCGGGTGTCGCCCTGGAGGGTCAGATAGGCGGCGTGGATCAGGCCGCGGCCGTGGTATGCGGCGGCGCGGGCGAGCCCGGCGTCAAGCGCGGCGGCGCGGCTTTCAGGGTCGAGCGGGGCGACATGGGTGGTGACGAGGCGGGCGCCGAGGTCGCTGTCGGGAGAAAGTGCGCAGGCGGGCCGCCGGGTGACGCGCGGGTCGCCGGGCAGGTCGACGGCGTTGGCGATCATCGTCGCGGCGGCGTCGGCGGCGGCCGCGCTGGCGGCCAGCACGGTGACGCTGTCGGCGATGCCGAGCGAATGGCTGCGGCCGCGCCAGCCGGAAGTGGCGATGCCGCGGGCGGGTTGGTCGGCGTTCAGGGTCAGCGTGGCGGGCGGCGCGGTGGCGATGGCGGTCGTGAGCGTTTCGGCGCCGGACAGGTGGAAGGCGATATCGCCGCCGTTGTTGACATAGGCCTTGGCAATGCCGGGGTCTTCGGTGATCTGCGCCAGGATCTCGTCGGCGACGGCGCCGGCGACGGCGGCCATCGGGGTGACGAAGTCGGGCGCGAAGGGACGTGTGGCGGCGCGCATCCTGTCTGCGGGGGCGCAAGGCGTTTCGAAACGCCTTGGGACGCGGTTTCGAAACCGCGTCAAGCCGCTTGCAAGCGGCTTGCGCGCCTGCATGCAGGGGCGGCGCAGGCTTTCAAGGTCATCGACCAGCTCCTGCAGGATCGTCCGGAAGCGCTTTGCGGCGCGGGCATAGGCGGCGGCGCGGTCCGGGGCGCTTGCCTCGACGATCAGGTCGATCGGACCGTGCTGCAGGTGCAGGCGGCGGCCGTCGGGCAGGAGGGCGGCCTGCGGTGCCTGCATCAGCGCACCGGCCCGACGCCGCGGGTGGCCGCGCCGTATTCGCCGCCGTCCTGCAGGATGTCATCGAGCGTGCGGACATGCCCGTCATGGCCGCCGAGCGCCACGTAGTCGTCGCGCCTGAGCGTGAATTCCAGCGGCGCGACCAGCGCGGGGGTCGGCACGTAGCCGAAGGCGCCCTCGGGCAGGCGGGTGACGTCGACCATCAGGGTGATGCCGCCGCCGGGCCAGACATAGGCCGGGGCGCCGCCCAGCGTCACGGTGGTCTTCAGCGCGTGCACCGAGCGGGTCAGTTTCACCGGATTCCTCGTCACGCCGGAGCGCAGGCTGCCGCCTGCGCCGCCCATGAACATCACGGTGCAGAGCGCCGGCTCGCAATTCTCGGCGATCAGGTCGACGGAGGGTTTCAATGCGGGCGGCAGCGGCGCGGGCTGCGGCTGGAGTTTTTCGTCGAGGATGTAGTAGGCGAATTGCTCGCCGGTGGTGGAGACCATCAGCAGGGTCAGGCCGGGGCGGGCGCCCTTCTTCTCCAGCCAGGGATTGAGGATCGTCAGCGGGTCCTCGATATCGGTGCCGCCCCAGCCGAGGCCAGGCTCGGCCACCTGGAAATAGCGGCCCGGGGTCGAGCGGCGGCCCTTGATGCGGATGCCGGTGTCGGGCCAGCCCAGCACCTTGCCGGCCTGATGCTCGGAGACGACCCCGGTGATGTGGTCGTCGACGACCACGACTTCGTCCACCAGCCCGTGCCATTGCGCGGCGAACATGCCGATGGTGGCCGAGCCGCAGCCGACGCGCATGCGCGCTTCGGTCTGCCCGTCGACGATGGGCGGCTGGCCCGCCTGCACCACCACCTCGGCGCCGCCGTCCACGGTCAGCGTCACGGGGTCGCGGTTGCACAAGGCCAAGAGCGCGGCGCAGGTGGCGCGGCCTTCCGCCTTGGAGCCGCCGGTGAGGTGATCGACGCCGCCCAATGACAGCATCTGGCTGCCGTACTCGCTGGTCATCACGTGGCCGATGGCCTCGCCTTCGCTGCGCACGGTGGCGGCTTCGTGCCCGAGGTGGCGGTCGGTGTCGATCTTCACCTTGACGCCGCAATAGCTGAAGATCGCCTCGGTCACGACGGTCACGCAGTCGATGCCCTCGATCTCGCGGCTGACGATGAAGGGCGCGGGCTTGTAGTCGGGATAGGTGGTGCCCGATCCGATGGCGGTGACGAAGGTCGACCCGTCCGGAACGATGCCGCCGTCCCAGGCGGCCAGGAACGGGACCACTTCGCCGCCCGCCTCGATGCGCCGGTCGATTATGGTCAGCGGGTCGCAGCGGACGATCTTGCCGCCCTGGTTGGCGTAGCGGTCGCAGGCGCCGGTCTGGCCCTCGGCGACGTAGCACATGACCGGGCAGGCATCGCAGCGGATCTTGTCGGGGCGCGGTTTCGGGATCTCGCCCCGGGAGGTGTCGCCGCGGAGGTCGGTCATCGGAACCTCGGGGGGCAAGGGCCTTGTAAGGCCCTTGCGGGCGCCGTTGCGAAACGGCGCCGCAAGCGTTCTCGAAAACGCTTGCCGCCCCGGATCGGCGTTCCGGCGGGACGCCCGGTCATGCCCCGCCGGCTTTCAGCGCCGCCAAAACCCGGTGCGGCAGGGCGGGCAGGCGGGTGATGCGGGCGCCGCAGGCGTGGCGGATGGCGTTGAGGATGGCCGGCGCGGTGGGGATCAGCACGTGTTCGCCCAGGCCCTTGAGGCCGTAGGGACCCTCGGGGTCGGGCTTTTCGATGAAGATCGAGCGGA
>JAHELH010000186.1 GCA_024644285.1 Paracoccaceae bacterium
TGGAATGGTGCGGGATCATCGCCTTCATCCAGGCGACGTCCTGCACTGTGTCCTGGCTGCGCACGAGATAGATCGATACTGCAAAGACCGCCGCCGCGCCCAGGTAGATCGCCGCGTTCAAGGCCTTGCTGGGATACATCTTCAGCATGAAGGACAGCATGATGACGGCCATTGCGCCGCCCATGTAGAGCGCCATCCATGCGCGGGTCTGGCTGAAAAAGACGTGATCCAGCGCGTATGTGTTGAGATACATCAACCCATACATCACCAACGTCGACGTGGCGATCATGGCAAAGAAGCGGGCATAGGACATGTCAAACCTTCCGAACATTGCGATTTCGGGGGCTTAACGCCCGTCCACCGCAGGAAGGTTTCAAATGTATTGTCGTGCCATTTCGGTCATTCGCGGCTTTCCTTCCGAAAACGAATTGAGGAATTGAAGTTCGGGAGCGCGGCGCAGCCGGTCTATATCGGGATCCCCACGCGTCTCATCGCGGCGTCGAGAACCGGTGCGGTCTGCCCCCAGGCCTGCCAGTTCGCGGTCAGGCGTCGCCAGCGTCCGAGGCTGAAATCCGGGTTTTCGACGACAAAATCGGCCGCCCTCCGACGTGCCTCGCGGGTACGGCCCAGGCTGACGAGGCTCACGATGCGGCACATCTGGAGGTACGTATTGTTCGGCTTCTTTTCCAAGCCACGCTCGGCAACCTGCAGGCATTTCTCGAAGTCCCTGAGCGTCAGCAACGCCTTGCCGATCGCCATCTCGCAGCGAAAGCTTTGCGGATCGCCGGGCGACAGACGCAGCGAGGTCTCGGCGCATTTGATCGCGCGGTGCGGATTGCCGTGATAGGATTCCAGCAGCGCCTGGCTCGCCCAACCCCAGGCGAAGCTCGGGCACTCGCGCGTCACCGACTTCAGGATCGACAATGACCTGTGCGACTCGCTGGTCAGGAATCCGATGGTATAGGCAGCATAGGCGCGGGTCTCGGCGTCGGGATCCGGGCTGGCGAGCGCCTCCTCGGCAAGCGTCAGCGCGTTCGCGCGCTGACGCTCGGTCGGCGCAATGAACCGCCAGCCAATCAGCGTCGTGCACCATGCGCGGACCGCCTTGGCCTTGGCGTAGTCCGGTTCCTTGGCGATTGCGGCGTCCAGAAGCTCGGTCGCTGCAGAGACCTTGACGCGATTCAGTTCGGCGCGCGCCCTGAGGTACAAATCGTAGGCGGACATGTCCTGCGGGCGCTTGCGAGTCGCGCGCGCGATCTCGGCGATCTGAATCCTGGAGCCGATCGCGGTTGCCACGTCGAAGGCGATCTCGTCCTGCATGTTGAACACATCCGCGATCCTCGACTCGTAACGCCTGGTCCAGATCTGTTCCGCGTTGGCGGTATCGATCAGACGCCCCATCACCCGGATGCGCCCTCCCGCCCGCCGAACGCTGCCTTCGAGAACATAGCTGACGCCCAGATCCTTGCCGATGTCCCGCGGGTCCGCGTTCAAGCCCTTGAACCTGAACGACGAATTCCGCGATACAATGAAAATCCACGGGATGAACGACAGCGCCGCGATGATCTCTTCGCTTAATCCATCGGCGAAGTATTCCTCGTCGCGATCATTTGAAAGGTTATCCAACGCAAGCACCGCTAAGGACGCGCGCTGACGTTCCTCGGACCCCTTCGTCGCGGCGCCCATATCCGAAACGTCGATTCCCCCGAGAAAGCGATACCCCCGTCCGCGGACGGTCTCGATGAATGTCGGACATTTCGGATCGTCGCCAAGGGCCAGCCGCAGGTCGTGGACGTATTCCTTCACCATGCCCTCGGTGACGTGGATATCGCCCCAGATCGCGTCGAGTATCTGGTCCTTCGTCAACAACAGGTCTGGGTTGTCCACCAGCAATCGCAGGAGCTGAAAGGCCCGATTTCCCATCGCGACCGGCCTGCCGTCCCGCCAGAGCCGCTCGTCCTTCAAGTCCAGTTTCAATTTCGCTTGATCTGTCGGGTCTGCCATCCCGTCCAGTGCCCCGCAAGGCGCGTTTCGACGGAATTATAGCAGGTTTGGTCGCAAGTCTCTAGCGCCGCGGAACGCAGAAGCCACCGCAAATCCACCCGAACCGAACGACCGGGCCAACTCCGCCATTTATGCTTGCCACATCACGCTTCGGCCCAGTTCCGAAGCACCGATGGGGAGACTACGCTATGACAAGACTGTTTCTTCTTCTGCCAACCCTTGCGCTGATATTTCCGGCAATCGCGATACAGGCGCAGCAATTCGAACGCCCCGAACCCAAGGAAGGGTTCAGCTATCCCGAATATTTCTGCACGAACCGGGGCATTCGCGTCGATGTTGAAGATCAGAGCTGCCTGATCATCGGGGACCGCACCGTGCAGGCGGTTTGCGACATCTCGCTGAACAACCCGACTTGGCGGGTCATCGGAGAGGGCTGTACGCCCACTGCCGAGGTGCTTCAGGCCGCGAACAAGAAGTGATGCAGCGTTAGCCGCGACAGCGTCGGTGGACCGGACCGCTCAGATCTTTGGATCATCCGCCAGTCTGTCGATGATCGGGCAGTCGGGCCGGTGGTCGCCGGCGCAGGCCTCGATCAGGTGCGACAGCGTGCCATGCATCGCGCGAAGGTCGGCGATCTTGGCCTCGATTTCGCCGAGGTGCTTTTGCGCGATGGCGCGGACATCTACGCTGGCGCGCTGCTGGTCCTCCCAGAGCCCCAGCAGCGTGCGGCAATCATCGATGGTGAAGCCGAGCGCGCGGGCCCGGGCCAGGAACCGCAGCTTGTGGACGTCGGCCTCGCCGAAGCTGCGATAGCCGTTCGCGCCGCGACCGGGCTCGATCAGGCCGATGTCCTCGTAATACCGGATCGTCTTGGGCGGCAGGCCCGCATGTTCCGCGGCTTGGCTGATGTTCATCGGTCTACTCCGCTGGCTGCGGCACGGCGCGGGCCGGTTGCGCGGCGGCCTGCTGGACGGGATGGCTGGCGCGGACCCGGCGCAGCCGCAGGGCGTTCGACACGACGAAGACGCTGGACAGCGCCATCGCACCGGCCGCGAGCGCAGGCGATAGCAAGAGGCCGGTAAAGGGATAGAGCACGCCGGCCGCCACCGGGATCAGCAGCGCGTTGTAGCCGAAGGCCCAGACGAGGTTCTGCCGGATGTTGCGCATCGTGGCGCGGCTGACGGCGAAGGCGTTGATCACGCCGGACGGATCGCCGGACATCAGCACGACATCCGCCGCCTCGATCGCGATATCGGTGCCGGTGCCGATGGCGATGCCGACGTCCGCCGTGGCCAGCGCCGGGGCGTCGTTGATGCCGTCGCCGACAAAGGCGACGGGACCGTCGCCACGCAGGGAGGTCACGGCCTCGACCTTGCCTTCGGGCAGGACCTCGGCCAAGACATCGTCGATGCCCAGCCGGTCGGCCACGGCGCGGGCCATGACCTTGTTGTCGCCGGTGACCATCGCCACGCGAAGGCCCATGTCATGCAAAGCGGCGATGGTCGCCTTCGCCCCCGGCTTGATCGGGTCGGAGACCGCAAGCGCCGCCGCGGCCCGGCCGTCTATGGCGACGTAAAGCGGCGTCTTGCCATCGGCGGCGAAGGTCTGTGAACGGGCGTTCAGTTCGGCGATGTCGATCCCTTCGCGCGCCATCAGCCGGTCGGCGCCGACCAGGACGGCGCGGCCGTCAACCCGGGCGCTGAGCCCGTAGCCGGTATGCGAGGCGAACTCCGTGGCTTCCGCCAGGTCCAGACCTCGCTTTTCCGCGCCGCCGGTGATCGCGCGTGCGATGGGGTGTTCCGAGGGCGCCTCGACCGCCGCGGCCAGCGCCAGCACCTGGTCTTCGGCGAAGCCGGGCGCCAGGGCGATGTCGGTCAGTTCCGGGCGGCCCTCGGTCAGGGTGCCGGTCTTGTCGAGGGCCACGGTCCTTACATCCCGCAGCCGCTGCAATGCGTCGCCCTTGCGGAACAGCACGCCCAGTTCCGCGGCGCGTCCTGTGCCGACCATGATCGAGGTCGGCGTAGCCAGGCCCATCGCACAGGGGCAGGCGATGATCAGCACGGCGACGCCGGCCACCAGCGCATGGCCCAGCGCCGGGTCCGGGCCGAGCGCCAGCCAGGCGGCGACGGTCAGCGCCGCGACCACCAGCACCAACGGGACGAACCAGGCCGTCACCCGGTTGACCAGCGCCTGGATCGGCAGCCGTGCGGCCTGGGCCTGTTCGACCATCGAAATGATCCGCGCCAGCACCGTGTCGCGGCCGACGGCGGTGGCGCGGAAGACCAGCGCACCGGTGCCGTTGACCGTGCCACCGATCACTGAATCGCCGGACGCCTTTTCGACCGGCACCGGCTCGCCCGAGATCATGCTTTCATCGACATAGCTGTGGCCATCGGTCACGACGCCGTCGGTCGCGATCCGCTCGCCGGGGCGGACGTGGACCAGCGTTTCGGTGTCGATGGCGTCGATGGGGACCTCGATCACCGCGCCGTCCTGTTCGATCCGCGCGGTCTTGGCCTGCAGGCCGGCCAGTTTGCGGATCGCCGCGCCGGTGCGGCCCTTGGCGCGCGCCTCCAGCCAGCGGCCCAGCAGGATCAGAGTGACGATCACGCAGGCGGCCTCGAAATAGACCGCGCGCGCGCCCTCGGGCAGCAGGCCCGGCAGGAACAGCGCGACGGTGGAGAACAGAAACGCCGCGGACGTGCCCAGCACCACCAGAGCGTTCATGTCGGGCGCGCGGCGCAGCAGCGAGGGAACGCCGTGCACAAAGAACATCCGGCCGGGACCGGCCAGAACCAGCGCCGCCAGCACGAACTGGATGGTCCAACTTGCCTCGATCCCGATGGTGCGCTGGATCAGGTGGTGAAACGCGGGGATCAGGTGGCTGCCCATCTCGAGAACGAACACCGGCAGCGTCAGCGCGGCGGCCAGCGCCGTATTGCGGCCCAGGGCGCTGATCTCACGCGATTTGCGGTCTTCGGCGGGCGTGCCGCGACTGGCCAGCCGGGCCCCGTAGCCAGCGTCGCGCACGGCCGCGATCAGACTGTCCGGATCGTCCTGCAGCGCCGTCACGCGGGCGCTTCCGCTGGCGAGGTTGACGGTGGCGGCCACGACGCCGGGCACGTCCTGCAGGGCCGCCTCGATGCGCGCGACGCAGGAGGCGCAGGTCATGCCGTCGAGTTCCAGGTCGGTGACCGTGAGACGGGCGGGCTTGCCGATGCCGTCGAGGGCCGAGATCAGGTCCTGCGCGGCGAGGGGGCCGTCGGAGACCACGGTCCCGGTTTCGCTGGCCAGGTT
>JAHELH010000187.1:0-1578 GCA_024644285.1 Paracoccaceae bacterium
GTCCTGCGCCTTGCTCAGGTGTTCCGGCACGTGCGCCTGCCCGCCCTGCCAGACCGTCACCGCGTTCGGCGCCCCGTCCGCGCCGCCCAGCGCGCCCTGCGGCCCGAAGCGCCCGTGATCCATCACGAAACTCGCCTGCGCCGACCCGCGTCGCAGTTCCACCATGTAGTCAAGCCCCATCCCTCCGCGCTGCCGCCCGGCCCCGCCGGACCCCTCGTGCAGGGCATAGTGGTGATAGAGCACCGGATACGCCTGCTCCATGATCTCCACCGGCGGCGCCTTGGAGATCCCGATCGTGGAACAGCCGTTCGACAGACCGTCGTGATCGGCATTGCCGCCGTACCCGCCGCCCGACAGCTGGTACATCACGAAATCGCGCCCCCGCTCCGGGTCGTGGCCGCCGAGCGCGAAATTGCCGCTGGTCCCCGCCGGCGCGGCGGTCACATCTTCGGGCAGCGCCTGCACCAGCGCCGCGAACACCGCCTCGGCAATGCGCTGGCTGACCTCGGCCGCGCAGCCCGACACCGGGCGCGGGTATTGCGCGTCGAGGAACGTGCCTTCAATGCCCGTGACCTGTAGTGGCTCGAAGGCGCCGGCGCTGATCGGCACGTCGGGGAAGATATGCCGCACCGCCAGGTAGACCGAGCTCAGCGTCGTCGCCCGCACCGAGTTCATCGGCCCCCGGCAGGGCGGGCTCGATCCGGCGAAATCGAACACCAGGTCGTCGCCGTCGCGGCGCACCGCCAGCCGGATCGCCAGCGGTTCGTTCACCACCCCGTCGCTGTCGACCCAGGCCACCGCCTCGTAGCGTCTCTCCGGGATCGTCGCGATGAATGCCCGCATCTGCCGCGCCGCCCGCGCGCGCAGTTCGGCGATGGCTTCGGCCACGGTCTCGTCGCCGTACCGGTCCATCAGCGCCGCGAGCCGTTCCTCGCCCACCGCCAGCGCCGCCGCCTGCGCCTTGACGTCGCCGATGCGCTGGTCGGCCACGCGGATGTTGGAGCAGATGATGGAATAGATCTCCCGGTCCATCTCGCCGCGCTTGAACAGCTTCACCGGCGGCAGCCGCAGCCCCTCCTGCTCGACCGCCGTGGCGCTGGCAGAGAACCCGCCCGGCACCGCGCCGCCGGTATCCGGCCAGTGCCCGGTATTCGAAAGCCAGCAGAAAAGCTTGCCCTGACGGTAGAACGGACGGGCGAACCGCACGTCCATCAGATGCGTGCCGCCCAGATAGGGATCGTTGACGATATAGACGTCGTCCGGTTCCGGTGCGGCCACATGCCCCTCGGCGATCATCTCGATCAGCGTGCGCGTCGAATATTGCATCGTGCCGACGAAGACCGGCAGCCCGCCCGCCCCTTGCGCGATCAGGGCGCCGTCCACCGCATCATAGATGCCGTCAGACCGGTCGTTCGCCTCGGCGATCACCGGCGAGAAGGCGGCGCGCGAGAAGCTCAGATCCATCTCGTCGCAGACCTGCTGCAGCCCGGCCTGGATGACCGACAGGGTGATCGGGTCGAGCGTCACGGTCTCGCCCCCACGTTCACCAAAAGGTTGCCTTGCCCGTCGCTGGTCGCC
>JAHELH010000187.1:1678-5288 GCA_024644285.1 Paracoccaceae bacterium
ACGCAGCCGATGGCGTTGGTGATGCCGGGGCGCGGCGGGATCAGCACCCGGGGGATGCCCAGCTCGCGCGCCAGGGCACAGGCGTGCAGCGGCCCGGCGCCGCCAAAGGCGAAGAGCGCGAAATCGCGCGGATCGGCGCCCAAAGACACCGAGACCATGCGGATCGCCCCCGCCATCCGCATGTTCGCCACGCGCAGCACCGCCGCCGCGGCCTGCACCGCGTCCAGCCCCAAGGGCGCCCCCAAACCGTCAACGAAGATTCGCGCCACGTCCGCCAGCGACACCCCGCCTTCCACGCCCGTCATCCTTGCCGGGTCCAGCCGGCCCAGAAGCAGGTTGGCATCCGAGATCGTCGGTTCGCTGCCGCCACGCCCGTAGCAGATCGGCCCGGGATCGGCCCCGGCGCTCTCCGGTCCCACCTGCAGCAGCCCGGCGGCGTTGACCCGGGCGATCGAGCCGCCACCCGCGCCCACGGTGCGCACGTCGACCATCGGAACATGGATCGGCATCGCGTATTCGATCTCGGTCTCGTTGCTGACCGACGGCTCCGCCCCCCGGATCAGCGCCACGTCGGTCGAGGTGCCGCCCATGTCGTAGGTGATCAGATCCGGCACCCCGGCCATCCGCCCGGCATGCGCCGCCGCCATCACGCCCGAGGCCGGTCCGCTCATCACCGTCTTCGCCGCCTCCTCGGCCACCCGGCCCGAAGACACCATGCCGCCATTGCCGTTCATCACGAGCAACTGCCCGGCATAGCCGCCCCGCGACAGCTCGGCCTCCAGCTGCCGGATATACCGCGCCAAAAGCGGCTGGACAGAGGCGTTCACCGCGGCCGTCACCCCGCGCTCGAATTCCCGGCTTTCCGACAACAGCGCATGGCCCAACGTGATGAAATCGTTCGGCCAGACCTCCCGCAGCAACTCTGCCGCGCGCAGTTCATGCGCCGGGTTGGCATAAGCATGCAGGAAATGCACCACCACCGCCTCGCACCCCGCCGCCAGCAGCGCCCGCCCCGCCTCGCGCACCGCGTCATCGTCAAGCGCCGTCACCACCCGGCCCGCCGCATCCATCCGCTCCGGCACTTCCAGCCGCAGGTCGCGCGGGATGATCGGGCGGAAGGTGCCGGTCATGCCGTAGGGCTGCGGCCGCGTCCGCCGCCCAAGCTCCAGCACGTCGCGGAACCCTTGCGTGGTGATCAGCCCGGTGCGCGCAAGCTTGCGCTCCAGCACCGCGTTGGTGGTGGTCGTGGTGCCGTGCACGATCAGATCCAGCGCCGCCAGATCCACCTCGGCCGCCCGCAGCGCATCCAGCACACCGTAGGCCTGGTTGCGCACCGTGCTCGCCACCTTGGCCAGCCGCACCGCGCCGGTCGCGGCGTCGATCTGCACCAGATCGGTGAAGGTACCGCCGACATCGACGCCGACCAGCTTGCCCGAGCCTTCGCGTCCCATGCCCTCGCGGTCCTCCTCCCTGCGCCCCGAATGAACGCCAGCCCGCGGCACAGTGTCAATCGCCTCGATTGCCGGTGGCCGCGCCGCGACAGCCGGGTATCATTGCGGCCATGAGACCCGCGCTCGCGCTCCTGCCGTTGCTGCTGGCCCCGGGCCGGGCGCAGGCGCATGCCTCGGAACAGGCCTTCGTCCTGCTCTTGCCCACCGAGATCTACATCGCCTCGGGCGTCGCTACGGTCGCCGCGACGGTGCTGCTGCTGGCCGTCCTGCCCGCGCGCTGGATCAGCCGCCTCTTCGGCCCGCACCACCTTGCGCTGCCGAACCTCCGCGTCCTGCGCCCGGTCACCAGCACTCTCGCCGCCCTGCTCCTCGCCGCGCTGTTCGTTGCCGGCCTCGTCGGCCCGACCAGTCCCACGGAAAACCCGCTGCCACTCTTCGTCTGGACCGTGTTCTGGATCGCCCTCGTCACCCTGCAAGCGCTGCTCGGCAACCTGTGGTCCTGGCTCAACCCCTGGACCGGGCCGCTGGCCCTGATCCGGACCGTCACCGGCATGCAGCCCCTCGCCCGCCTGCCCGCCGCGCTCTATCCCGCGATCGGCATTGCCAGCTTTCTCGCCTTCGCCGCGCTGCTGCTGGTCGACCCGGCCCCGGCCGACCCGCCGCGGCTGGCGCGAATCGTGGCGCTCTACTGGCTCCTGACGCTGCTCGCGGCAGTGATCTTCGGCCCGCGCTGGCTGCGCCGGGCCGAGGGCCTGACCATGATGCTGACCGTCTATTCCCGGCTCGGCCTCATCACCCGCCGCCGCGCCGGCTTCAACGGCTGGCAGATCGTCGGCCGCCGCGCGCTGCCGCTCGGCCCGGCGATCCTGGCCGTGATCCTGCTGGGCACCGGCAGCTTCGACGGCCTCAACGAGACGTTCCTCTGGCACGACCTGATCGGGGTGAACCCGCTGGAATTCCCCGGCCGGTCGGCCATCGTCGCCCCCACGACGCTCGGCCTGCTGCTGGCCAACCTTGCGCTGCTGGCCGTCACCGCGGCCTGCATCCGCGCCGGCACCCGTCTAGCCAAGTCCAACCTGTCCCTGGCCGAGGCCTTCCGCCGCTTCGCCCCCTCGGTCCTGCCCATCGCGCTGGGCTACCACATCGCGCATTACCTGACCGCCTTCCTCGTCGACGGCCAGTACCTGCTCGTCGCCCTGTCCGATCCTCTCGATACCGGCGCCGACTGGCTGGGCCTCGGCCCGCACTACGTCTCGACCGGGTTCTTCAACACCCGCGCCACCGTCCGCGCGATCTTTCTGACCCAGGCCGCCGCGGTCGTCGCAGGGCACGTTCTTGCCGTCCTGCTGGCCCACGCCGTCGCGCTGCGCAGCTTCGCCGATACAAGGCGCGCCGCCCTCAGCCAGGCGCCGCTGGCCGCCTTCATGATCGCCTACACGCTGTTCGGTCTCTGGCTGCTGGCCGCGCCCCGCATCTGAGCCCGCAAGAAAACCGTGGACACGGGGCCAGCCGATTTGCACACTTCCGGCGACAACAGGGGGGTCCGCACATGACCATCAAGACCACGCGCCGCGGCGCGCTGAAGACCTTGGCCGCCGGCACCGCCGCCGCCGCGCTGCCACTCTGGGCGCGCTATGCCGGGGCGCAATCCGCCGCGCCGATCAAGATCGGCTTCCAGCAGCACGTCACCGGCATCGGTGCTGCCTATGGCCGCTGGTACGGCCGCACCACCGAGGCTGCCGCCAAGCTGATCAACGACGAGGGCGGGATCAACGGCCGCCCGGTCGAGATCATCGCCGAGGATGACGGCACAGATCCCAAGCGCGGCGCCGAGGTGGTCGAGAAATTCGCCAACCAGCATGGCTGCGACATCGGCTTCGGCACGCTGTTTTCCCACGTCGTCATCGGCTCGGCCCCGCGCGCGGGCGAGCTGAAGCTGCCCTATTTCGTGGTCTCCGAGGGGCACCACGTCGCCTCCGGCATGCTGAACCGCTGGACCCTGCAGCCCGGCATCACCGACGTCAAATCCCAGGTCCAGGCGATGGCGCCCTACGTCTCGTCGACGCTGGGCAAGAAGGTGACGATGATCTACCCCGACTTCGCCTTCGGCCACGACCACCGCGACTATTTCTCGGCGGCGATGGAGGCGCAGGGCGGCG
>JAHELH010000188.1 GCA_024644285.1 Paracoccaceae bacterium
CCGGCAGCGTCTCGTTGCAGGGCGTCTCCCGCGACGTGGGCACGCTTTACGCGCGCGCCGCGCTTTTGGTGCATCCCTCGCATGTCGAGGGCTTTTCGCTGGTCGTGGCAGAGGCGCTGGCCGCCGGCCTGCCCGTCATCGGGTTCGCCGACTGCCCCGGAGTGAACGCCCTGATCCGCGACGGCGAAAACGGTCTTCTGGTGGCCGCAACGTCGCGCCGCGACGACAGGGTGGCCGCCCTGTCGGCGGCGATGCGGAAACTGATGTCCGATCCGGGCGTGCGCGCGGAATTGCGGCGTGGCGGCCCGGCCTCGGTCGAACGATTCGCCACGCCACGCATCATGAGACTGTGGGAGGACGTGATCGCCGACGCCGTCGCCGCTCAGGCCGCTTCCGAGCGCCGGTAGGACGACCGCGCCAGCCATTCGGGCGAAATCTCGACGCCCCAGCCCGGCCTGTCGGACACCATGACTTGCCCCGCCTCCACGGCATACGGACTCTCGACGAACAGCCCCTCTTGCCACGGATAATAATCCGGCCCCTCGATGGAAAACTCCAAGTATTTGCCCGCATTCGGGATTGCCCGAAGCATGTGCATCGTGAACAGCGTCACCATCGACAGGTTGGCGCAATGCGGCGTCACCGGCAGACCCGCCGCCTCGGCCATCCGGCAGACCCGCAAGGTGCGGCAGATGCCGCCGAGATAGAGGATATCCGGCTGCACGATATCGACCGCGCGCATGTCGATCATCCGGCGCCAGGTCGGCAACTCGCAATCCTGCTCGCCGCCGGTCACGTCGATCTCCAGCGCGTCGGCGACTTCCTTGGTCTGCTCGAGGTCCCAATAGGGACAGGGTTCCTCGAAATGGCAGAAGTCATGATCCTCCAGCATCCGGCCCACCTCGATTGCGCGTTCAGGGCCGTAGCAGGAATTGGCGTCGATCAGCAGATCGGCGTCGGGCAGCGCGCGGCGCATCGCCGGGATGATTTCTTCCGTCCGCCCGGGCCATTCGTCGCGGCCCCGTCCCACCTCTGACCCCGCACGCACCTTGAAGGCGTCGAAGCCCTTGGCATCGCGCAGCGCCCTGAGCCGCGCCGCCTCGTCCCTGGGCGTGATGTCGCGTTTCATCGACGAGGCATAGGCCCGCAACGGTCCCGGCGATCCGCCAAGCAATTCGGCCACCGGCTTGCCCGCCGCCCTGCCGCGCCAGTCCCAGATCGCGGTATCCACTCCCCCCATGGCGCGGCGCAGGTAGCTGCCGGGAAACTTGTGCTCGCGCTCGGTCACCAGATCCAGCAGGTCGTCGAGATCGTTCGTGTCCAGTCCCAGGACCCAGGGCGCCACCTGCCGGTGCAATACCGCGCAGGTGATGTCCGCATTGTAGGTCGACACCTGCCCCCAGCCCTGCCGCCCGTCCTCAGACGTGATGCGGACGAACCCAACGTCCGGCGTGCAAAAGGTCTCGATTGCCGCGATTTTCATCCGCATTTCCTCACCGGCGCGCGTGCAGCAGCGTCATCAGGCGCGACTGCCGCTGGAATGGCTCGCGCGGGGCCGGCGCGGTACCCTCGGCCTTGTCGATCACGCGATAGGCCAGCCACAGGGTCACGCCGGCAAAGATCACCCCGCCCGCCGCCTGCCCGATCAGCACCCCCGGCGCGCCCATCAGCCAGGCGCCCGCGATGACGAACGGGATCGTGCCCAATGTGTGCCGGCCCCAGTTGATCCAGGTCGAGTAGAACGGATGTCCCAGATTGTTGAAGGCCGCGTTGCCGACGAAGATCACGCCGTTGAAAAAGAAGGCCAGCGCCAGCGGTCCGCAGAACAGGTAGATCAGGATCAGCGTCATCCCGTCAGCCTCGAACACAGCCGCGATCTGGCCGCGCAGCAGGAACAGGATCAGGCTGACGGCGACCACGACGGCGCCGGTAAAGACCAGGCCGTCGCGGAATGCGCCGCGCACCCGGTCGTATTGCCCGGCCCCGAAATTCTGTCCGATGATCGGCCCGATGGCGCCCGACAGCGCGAAGATGACTCCGAAGGCGATCGGCGTGGTCCGCGCCACGATCGCCATGCCCGCCACCGCCGCCTCGCCGAACTCGGCCATGGCGCGGGTGACATATGCCTGGCCCACCGGCGTCGCCAGCTGGGTCAGGATCGCCGGGAAGGCGATGGTGAAGACCGGGCGCATATCCACCGCCAGCGACCGCGCCCCGGCCCATTCGAAGCCGCCGTAATGCCGCATCAGCGGCTGCAGACCCACCGCCGCGATGGTGATCCGCGCCGCCACGCTGGCCAGCGCCGCGCCGGTCAACTCCAGGTTCAGCCCGAAGATCAGGATCGGGTCCAGCACCGCGTTCACCACCCCGCCCCAGACCGTCGCCATCATCGCGCGCCGCGCGTCGCCATGGGCGCGCAGGATCGCCCCGCCCATCATGCCCACCATCAGGAAGGGCAGCGACGGCACGATGATCCGCAAATACCCCGTGGACAGGGTCAGCGTCTCGCCGCTCGCGCCCATCAGCGCGGACAAAGCGGGCACGTAGAACCAGACCACCGCAGCGAAGACCGCGCCGAATACCACGCCATAGATCAGCGCATTGGTCGCCCGCTTTCGCGCCAGCCCGGCGTCACCGGCGCCAAGCGCACGCGCCACCAGCGCACCGGCGGCAATCGCCATGCCGATGCCGAACGAGGTGGTGAAGAAAAGGATCGCCCCGGCATATCCCACCGCGGCCGCCAATTCCGCCTTTCCCAGCATCGAGATGAAGATCATGTCGACGAAATCGACCACGAAGACGGCCATCAGGCCGACGCTCGCGGTCAGCGACATCACCGTGATGTGGCGCATCAGCGAGCCTTCAAGGAATTTCGCCTGCTCCGTCATCTCCACTCCGCCGCGCTCCGGTCCAGTTTTGCGCCAAGCGTTCGCTTGCACAACCCGGCCTCGACGCCTCACGCTGGGCGCCGAACACGAAGCGTTCACAGAGGTTTGTTTTCCTCGCCCGCACGGCTGTGGCATTCTGCGGGGCATGGCTTCTGCGTGTTCAAAAATGGAGCTGCGAATGATTACGTTCTCAAAGTTATTACTGGCGGCGGTATTTCTGACTTCGGCCTCGAGCGCTACGGCTGAGGTTCCGGATCAGGCCGAAGCCGCCGCGCGGAACCTCGTCGAGACCGAATTGCGCCCGATGCTGCAGCAGCCGGAAGTAATCGCGGCGATCAAGAACCACAACGAGACCTATCCCTTGGCACCGTCGAATGACGAGGTGGTGAAGCTCGAGCAAATCTGGCACTTGGAAGCCACCGGAGATCACGGCGGGCTGGTGGAGCAAGTGAACGCCTCTGCCGCCTCCGAGATCCTTCGGGAGATGATCGACGACTTTCGCGGCAAATACACCGAGTTCCTGGTGATGGGAAAGCACGGCCTGCTGGTGGCGCAATCCGCAGTCGCAACCGACTATTTCCAGGGCGACGAGGACAAGTACAAGAAGAGCTTTCCGCTCGGGCCGGACGCGGTCTATGTCGACAAGCTTGGCTACGACCAGTCCGTCGCCGCGGTTCAGGCACAGGTCAGCTTCACCTTGATCGATCCCGAAACCGGAGAACCGGTCGGCGCGGCCACGGTCGGCATCCGGCGCGGCGTGCTTCCGGGAATGTAACACCCGGGGTTCGCGGGCGTAGCCGCACCTGCCTCCTGCCAACCCGGTGCGTGGTTGGTTTCGCGACAAGTCCTGCGCGAGCTCACCGCGCGGCGCGGCCCAGCGCGGCGCGGGTCGCGCGCAGGGTCTTCAGGAACCGCTTCGACCGCGCGATGCGGGCCTCGACCTCGGCGATGCGGGCATCCAGGAACGCCTCGCCGTCGACGCTGTCATCGGCGCCGAGTTGCGCGATGAAGACCGTCAGGTCGGCCAGGGTCATCCCCGCATCCTGCGCCTCGCCGATCAGCTCCAGCGTCAGAACCGTCTCTTCGGGATAGGACCGGTAGCGGTTCGTCTGACCCGGCTCGGGCTCCGAGGCGATCAGCCCCCGGCGTTCGTAGAACCGGATCGTGTCGCGGCTGAGGCCGGTGCGTTTCGATAGCTCACCTATGCGCATGAAATCAAAACCGTTGACTCTACTCCATGGTTTTGCCTAGCATTGCCGTGGCGAATTGGCCAGACCGGAGGGGAGAGGATCATGGGAAAGAGATGCGAAAGCTGCGGCATGCCGCTCTCCCGCGACCCCGAACGCGGCGGCAGCGAGGCCGACGGCACGAAGTCCGACCGCTACTGCTCGCTGTGCTATGCGAACGGCGAATTCCGGCATCAGGGCGTCACCGCGGCCGAGTTCCAGCGGCATTGCATGGCGGCGATGCGCGAGAACGGCATGCCGAGGATCATGGCCTGGCTCTTTACCCGCGGCATCCCCAGGCTGCCGCGCTGGAAGACCTGAGAGTGCAAAGCACCAAGACACCGAACCGCGCCCCTGGCATATTGCGGCGCGGAAGGGTCCGGACATGACGGCACATCAAGGCGGTTGTCTTTGCGGCGCGGTACGGTACGAGACTGACGGCAATCCTTTATGGGTGACGGTCTGCTATTGCAGCTTCTGCCAGAAATCCACCGGATCGGATCACATGGTCGAGCCGGTCTTCGATATCGGCAGGCTGCGGTTCACGTCCGCCCGGCCGGCGCGGTTCACGCTTCCCTCTGCCGGCAGCGGCCAGGACGTGCACATCCACCACTGCGCCGCTTGCGGCACCAAGCTGGCGCTGAGCTTCGCGCGCTGGCCGGACCGCATTGGGGTATTCGCAGGCACCTTCGACAATCCTGGCTGGTTCCCGATGACGCCGGACAACACCAAGCATATTTTCGCTTCCGAGGCGATGCGTGGCACGGTCATTCCGTCCGGCTTCCGGGTTTTCCAGCGCCACGCCGCTGAAACCGACGGCACCCCGCTGGAACCTCAGGTCTATTCCGAACCGCGCGTCATCGGCTGACGGTCACAGCCGCACCGGCGTCTGCATCAGCGCCATGACATCGGCCATCTCGGGTCCGCGCGGGCGGCCGGTCACCGCCTTGCGCAGCGGCATGAACAGCGCCTTGCCCTTGCGCCCGGTGGCCTGCTTGACCTTGTCCGTCCAGACGCTCCAGCTTCCCTCGTCATAGGGAAACGGCGGCAGCAGGCGATAGGCTTCCGCGACGAAGTCCCGGTCGTCCTTCTCGATCAGGGGATGCGTGGTGCCGTCGCGGAACAG
>JAHELH010000189.1 GCA_024644285.1 Paracoccaceae bacterium
TGGGATATAGGCAACGAGGCGGCGGGCGGAAAGGCCTGAATCGCAGGTTCCAGAAACGACAAACCCCCGCACGCCGTCGCGTCGGGGGCCGTCTGGTCGGGGCCGGGGCCCCGGTGCGAAGGTGCCTAGAGCATCCCCTCGCGCTGCGCCTTCTTGCGCGCGAGCTTGCGGGCGCGGCGAATGGCCTCGGCCTTTTCGCGGGCCTTCTTCTCGGACGGTTTCTCGAAATGCTGCTTGAGCTTCATTTCGCGGAAAACGCCCTCGCGCTGAAGCTTCTTCTTCAGGGCGCGAAGTGCCTGGTCGACATTGTTGTCGCGAACACTGACCTGCATGTGGTTGTCACCACCTTCCTAGGTTAAAGTTGCATGCGTTGCAGGAAGTGGCCCTATAGCAAGGCCATTGTCGCTTGTCTACCGGGCCGGGGCCGATTTTCAAGGGGTTGTGCGGGATGGTTTCGGCGCCGGCGGCTGCTAGATTGTCTTGACGAAAAGGAGGGCCGGAGATGCCCACGGAGACCGACATCAAGACCAGATTGCTGGATGCCGCGCTGCCGCATGTCGCCTTTGACGGCTGGTCCGAGGCCACGTTTCGCGCCGCCGCTGCGGAGGCCGACATCGAAGAGGCCGCGGCGAGGCTGGCCTGCCCGCGTGGGGCGGTCGATCTGGCGGTGGCGTTTCACCGCCGTGGCGATGCCGATATGGTGCGGCGGGTTCAGGCGGCGGACCTGACCGCGATGAAGATCCGCGAGCGCGTGACTTTCGCGGTGCGGGCCCGGATCGAGGCCGCCGGCGACAAGGAGGTCGTGCGCCGGGGTACGGCGTTGTTCGCCCTGCCGCATCACGCGCCGGAGGGCGCGGCGCTGATCTGGGGCACGGCGGATGCGATCTGGACGGCGCTGGGCGACAGCTCGGATGACGTCAACTGGTACACCAAGCGCGCGACCCTGGCCGGCGTCTACGGCTCGACGGTTCTTTACTGGCTGGGCGACCGCAGTCCGGGCGATCAGGCGACGTGGGAGTTCCTGGACCGCCGGATCGAGGATGTCATGCAGATCGAGAAGGTCAAGGCGAAGGTGCGGAACAACGAGTTCCTGCAGAAGGTGCTGGCCGGGCCGAACTGGGTGCTGGACCGCATCAAGCCGCCCAAGCCGCGTGCCGACGTGCCGGGACACTGGCCGCCGCGCGGTCCGGGGTCGGTATGACTTTGCCCGATACCATGACGGCCGTGGCGATCTCAAAGCCCGGCGGTCCCGAGGTGCTGGTGCCGGAAGAACGGCCGGCGCCGCGGCCGGGGCACGGCCAGATCCTGATCGAGGTGGCCTATGCCGGGGTCAACCGGCCGGATGCGCTGCAGCGCGCGGGCAGTTACGCGCCGCCGCCGGGCGCTTCGGACCTGCCGGGGCTGGAAGCCGCGGGGACGGTCGCGGCGGTGGGGCCGGGCGTGACCGACTGGTCGGTCGGCGACGAGGTTTGCGCCCTGCTGCCGGGCGGCGGCTACGCGGAATATGTGGTGACGCCTGCGGCGCATGCGTTGCGCGTTCCGCGCGGCATGAGCCTCGACAAGGCCGCCTGCCTGCCGGAGACCTATTTCACTGTCTGGACCAATGTGTTCATGCGCGGCGGCCTGAAAGCCGGCGAGCGGTTCCTGGTGCATGGCGGGTCATCGGGGATAGGCACGACGGCGATCCAGTTGGCCAACATCTTCGGGGCGCGGGTGTTCACGACAGCAGGATCGGATGAGAAGTGCCGGGTCTGCAATGACCTCGGCGCCGAGCGGGCGATCAACTACCGCGAGGAGGATTTCGTCGAGATCTTGCGCGCCGAGGGCGGAGCGGACCTGATCCTCGACATGGTCGGCGGCGATTATTTGCCGCGCAACGTCAAGGCACTCGCCGACGACGGCCGGCTGGTACAGATCGCGTTTCTGCAGGGCCCCAAGGTGGAGTTGAATTTCGCCCAGGTGATGGTGCGGCGGCTGACGATCACCGGCTCGACCCTGCGGCCGCAGAGCGATCTGGCGAAGGCGCGGATCGCCGAGGCGCTGGCAAGCCAGGTCTGGCCGTTGCTCGACAGTGGCCGGGTCGCGCCGGTGATGGACAGCGAGTTCGCGCTGGCGGATGCCGCCCAAGCGCATGCCCGGCTGGAAAGCTCGGACCACATCGGAAAGATCGCTCTAAAGGCCGGCTGAGCGCAGAGGCGCCGCCGCCTGCCGGGGGCAATGTGTCCTTACGGGGCGGCGGTGTCCGAAATCGCGGCACGGTAAAGATGCCAGGTCGCGTGGCCCAAGAGCGGCATCACGATGATCAACCCGATCAGCGCCGGGATCGAGCCCAGCAACAACCCGGTCGCCACGATCAGGCCCCAGGCCAGGATAACGCGCGGATTCTTGCGGAACACGTTGACCGAGGTCACGATGGCGTTCGGCACGCCAACGTCGCGGTGCAGGAGCAGCGGGAACGACACCACGCTGGTCGCCAGCACCAGAAGCGCAAAGCAGAAGCCCACCGCCATGCCGATGATGATCATCGCCCAGCCGGCCCCGGTGGTGAATACCTGCCGCACGAAATCGGTAATCGTCGCAGGCGTTTCGCCCAGGGTGATCGCGTGAATCGCCGCAGCGGCGAGCATCCAAGTGGTGAAGATCGCAAGCAGATAGAGGCCGAGGACCACGATCGCGCCAAATGACGGCGATGCGATCAAGCCAAGCGCGTCGCCCCAGTTGTAGGGCAGGCCTGCCTCACGCCGGCGGCTGATTTCGTAGAGCCCGATCGCCGCGATGGGACCGAGAAGCGCGAAACCCGCCATCAGGGGGAACAGCAGCGGCAGGAGGTTCATCTTGAGGCCGAAGCCGACGAGCACCAGCCCGATGATCGGGTAGATCAGGCACAGGAAAAGCACGTCGGCGCGAGCGGCGCCCAGATCATCGGCGCCCTTGCGCAAGGCATCGCGCAGGTCATCCATGGTCAGGGTGTTGATCTGGTCGACGGTGATCGGCTTGTTGCCGTGGCTGCCGATATGCTCGGTCGTTTCCGCGACGTGCCCCGCCGCGCTGCCCAATGCCTGCGCGCTCCAAGATAGCGGATTGCCGATTGTCTTGACCATGCCAAAGCCCTCCCACGATGCGTGCATCGACCGTCCGGCTCTGACCCAAGTAATCCGCGGGCCGAACTAGGCGGCCTGGTATGCACCGAGCGTAGCAGGTTTTTTTTCGTGCGTCTGCCGTCTATGCCGCTGAATTGGCGGAGAAACAGTCAAATTCATGGGATCTGGCGCGTGATCTCCGGCAGGATGCGCGTCGGGAACGGCCGCGCCGAATCGATCTGCGTCTTCGCTGGGACGGATGCGCCCAGAGGGTGCCGGGTCAGCGGATCGGTTCGAACAGGGCGTCTTGCTGGCGGCAATCGGCAATCACGTCGGCACCGCAGCGGCGCGGGTTAAGGTCGTCGCGCGAAAGGCAAATGCGTGCCTCCTGGATGCGGCCGGATTTGCAGGTGATCGTCACCATGTCGGCCTGCCAGCCCGGGTTGGACCGCAGAAATGCCTCTTCGATAACGGCGGCGGGCAGGGTCACGGAGCGGTCCAGCTTGCGCAGGATCTCGGGGCGCACGACCTGGGCGAAGGCGCGACGGGACAGGGCAAAATAGTTGTCCGAGGACAGGCCGGTGCAGCGGCCGTGCTTGTTCCACTGGTGCCAGGCCGAGCCGGCGCTGCCCATGATGTCGGCCATCGCGGCGGTCTCCGCGCGGCTGGGATTGCGGGCGGTGCCGGCGCAGTAACTCGGCCAACCCTGTTCGTATTGCGGCCAGAGGCCGTGCAGAACCCAGCCGAAGCCTGCGCCGCTGTCGCACTGGGGATTGCCACGGGCGTCGCCTTCCAGCGCGCAATAGGTGGGCGACCAGCTGAGCGACAGGACGTAGTAGTCAAATTCTCCGGCCGGCTCGCCGTCGGCGCGGGCGAGCGCCGTCGACAGGAGAAGGGCGATCAGCCAGCGCATTTGCCTCTTTTCCTTGCATGGCGGGGTAGCTATATAGATGAGCAACTTCCCCGAAATCGAGGTAAGGGTCCAGCCGGACCGGCCGATTTCCCCGGCGAAGAATGTTATTGTCGCGAAGGAGTGACCACATGGCGAAACCGATCATGGCGAAGGCCACCGCCGTCTGGCTGGTCGACAACACGACGATCAGCTTCAAGCAGATCGCCGAATTCTGCGGGCTGCACGAGCTGGAGGTGCAGGGCATCGCCGACGGCGACGTGGCCGCCGGGGTCAAGGGATTCGATCCGATCGCCAACAACCAGCTGACCCAGGAAGAGATCGACGCGGCCGAGAAGGACCCGGCGCACAAGCTGAAACTGAAATTCTACGCCGCCGCCGTGGGCGAGGAAAAGCGGCGCGGCCCGCGCTACACGCCCCTGTCCAAGCGGCAGGACCGCCCGGCGGCGATCCTGTGGCTGGTCAAGTTCCATCCCGAGCTGACCGACGGCCAGATCAGCAAGCTGGTCGGCACCACCAAGCCGACGATCCAGGCGATCCGCGAGCGCACGCACTGGAACATCGCCAACATCCAACCGATCGACCCGGTGGCGCTTGGCCTGTGCAAGCAGTCCGAGCTTGATGCCGCCGTGCAGAAGGCCGCCAAGAAGAAAGAGGCCGAGGGCGCGGTGATGTCGGATGACGAGCGGCGCAAGCTGGTGTCGACCGAGCAGAGCCTCGACATGCCATCCGAGCCGCGCATCCCGACGGCGATCTCGGGTCTGGAGACCTTCTCGCTGTCCGACGACGAGGAAGAAGAGAAGGAAAAGGAAGAGGACCTGCCGGACGCCGACAGCTTCTTCAACCTGCCCAGCGGCGAACAGCCTGACGTGGACGACGACTGACTCCTGCGTCTTGACGACGATCGAGCCCTGGCGCAGCGACGTCGGGGGCTTCTTTCTGGCCGTGGCGGCACCTAGATCTATCGGATGATCGCTGATCGGAAAGGATCGAGGCCATGGATATTGCCCAGCTGACCGCCTTCTTCGGGTGGTGCACGGTCATCAACTTTGGGCTTCTGTTGGCCGCCACCGTGGCGCTGACGCTGTTCCGCGTTTCGGTCCTGCGGATACACGGCGCCATCCTCGGCATGACCGAGGCGCAGCTGATGCCGATGTACGTGAACTATCTGGCGTGGTTCAAAGTCCTGTGGATCGTCTTCAACGTGGTGCCCTGGATTGCGCTGAAGGTGATGTAAG
>JAHELH010000009.1:0-10510 GCA_024644285.1 Paracoccaceae bacterium
GTCGGACCCGTCCGCATCGACCGCCCGGATCCCGCCGCCGTCCAGCTTCAGCCGCACGTTCTCGAACGCGATCTCCTCGCCTCTCTGCAACGCAACGAACGCCCTGGCGCGCGGAAACGCCACCGGTTTGCCCGAGGCCGTCACCACACCAACGACATCCTCCTGCACCGGCAGGCGCGGGTCTACGTCGCCGACAGGAAAGATCGGCCCGTCCTTGTCGCGCCCGCTGCGGAAATCGAAATCCTTGCCCAATGCCAGCGCCTCGACCAGCACCGTGGTCTCGGGATGCGCCCGCTTCCAGCTGCCCCAGTCCGACGTCACAACCGTGGCCTGCTTCAGCTTCACGCCCTTTTTCGCCAGCGGACCGGTCACGGCCTCGCCCAGGAAGGTATCGAACACCGAATAGGTCTCCAGATCGTACATCACCTTGTTCGACCGGCTCAGAAGTCCCGTGGTGCGCAGCACCGGGCGCTTGATCCCCGCGCCCAGACGGTCGGTGAAATAGGCCTGCGCCGCGCCGCAGAGGGTGCAATAGGGAATGCCCAGGTGCCGCCCGCCCAGCGTGTCGTTGACCATCTCGCGCACCTCCATGATGCGGCGCGGATAGGCGCGGTATTCGCCGTTCACCTCGATGCCGAAAACGATGTCGCCGTCCTTCAGCCATGTCGCCGCTGCGGCGCTGCTGACCGGGGGATTGTCTGCGGCCGGGATGCAGTTGCAGGGCCGGTCGGTCTGGCCGAAGGGCCGGTTGTCGATGGGCACTCCGCCCCACGACACCAGCCGCCAGTCGATATCGCCCTCGATGAATATCCGTTCCCATCCCGGGACGATGCTGGTGAAGATCGCGCGCTTGGCGCGCAGGTAGTCCGGCGGGGCCGGGATGTCCCAGGCGATCAGGTGATCGGTGACAACCCCCCAGTGATTGGGCCGCGACGGGTCCAGCCCCAGCAGTTCCGTCGCCGCGGCGGACAGCTCGGCGCTCAGCCGCTGGCCCGGGGCGAAACGCATCAGGTCGGCCACGATCCAGGCAAGGCGCGGGTCCCTCGAGACGGCGATCTCCGCCAGGGCGAGCGACTGGTCGCGGCTCCAGGTCGACTGTTCCGCGCTGTCGATGAAGGCCGTCTTCACCGCCGATTGCAACGTCTCGGGCAGCGGGCCTTCCGGTACGGGCGGCGGCGCGCCGAACGCCTCGATCACGTATTCCGGCAGATCGGCTTCCTGCGCGCTGATGGTGCATGACAGAACCAGCGACCCCGCCAGCAGCATTGCCAACGGGATCACGCGCGGCAAGCCAGGTACGAATGTCATGCTTGGAACCTTCACGTGTTTTCGACGCCGGCACTATCGGCACGATAGGACCACCCTGCGAATCACGATCGCATCAGATGGGTGTGAGAAACACGGGATCGTCATGTGCAGGGTGGGTTCACACTCGCCTCGACGGCGTGGTTTCCGTTAGCGCTATCGCTATATAGGTCAACAGGTTGATCCCCTGTCCTAGCGGGGACACCTCAATCCGGCGCCAGCATGTACCCCGCCCCGCGTACCGTCTGCAGATAGCGCGGCTGCTTCGGATCGGCCTCCAGCTTGCGCCGCAGCCGGGTGATCTGGACGTCCACCGCCCGTTCCTGCGCCTGGCCCCTGTCGCGGCCCAGATCCTCGACCAGCTTGGCCCGGCTGACAGGTTCGCCGGGGCAGGACGAGAAGATCTTCATCAACTGCGATTCCGTCGCCGTCAGCCGCACCAGTTCGTCGCCCTTCCACATCTCGGCCCGCTCCACATCGTAGCGGATCGGACCCAAGGTCAGGTATTTCGGCGTCTCCTCGGCCGGCGCGGTCACCGGCACCCGCCGCAGGATCGCATTGATCCTCAGCAGAAGCTCCTTCGGTTCGAACGGCTTGGCGAGGTAATCGTCCGCGCCGGCTTCAAGTCCCTTGATCCGGTCCTCGGTCTCGCCCTTCGCCGTCAACAGCAGGATCGGCGTGCCGATCGTCTCGCGCAGTTCGCGCGTAAAGCTCACCCCGTCATCGCCGGGCATCATCACGTCCAGCACGATCATGTCGAATTCCAGCCCGCCGAGGATACGCCTTGCATGTTCGGCGTCGCGCGCCGCCGTCACCCAAAACCCGTGCCGCATCAAGAATTTCTGCAGCAATCCGCGGATGCGCTCGTCGTCGTCCACGATCAGAAGGTGGGCGTCGGGCTGCTCGGCCATGCTCAATTCTCCTTCAGCGCGACAAAGCGGCGGTGCAGCTCGGGATCCATCATCGCCTCCAGCACCGTCCGGAACCCGGTCACCGCCTCCGGACCCGCCTGGCGATAGGCCGCCCGCATCCGCGCACGCTGCGCATCGCTCAACTCCCGTTCCAGCGTCGCGCCGGCCTCGGTCAGGTATAGGTGGCGTTCCCGCTTGTCCCGGGTGCCGACGACGCTTTCCACCAGCCCGTCCTCGATCAGCGCCCGCAGTACCCGGTTCAGCGACTGCTTGGTGACGCCGAGGATGCTCAGCAGGTTGTTCACCGTCGTGCCCGGCGAGCGATTGATGAAGTGGATCGCACGATGATGCGCGCGGCCATAGCCGTATTCCTGCAGGATGCGGTCGGGATCGGCAGTAAAGCCGCGATAGGCGAAAAACATTGCCTCGATGCCCTTGCGCAACTGCTCGTCGGTCAGGAACAGCAGGCTCTCGCCACCCGGTCCGCCACCTTCGGCCATGTCATCCTCTTCCAGAACTTCGTCGCCAGTTTAAGTCAGCCTTGTTGACATTCCAAGAACCAACTGTTAGCGAGTCGCAGTTTTGGCGCAACAATATGTCCGATGCGGACCTGTTGGGCGCAACTTTAGCAAAACCTGCCCCGAGCCCCCGGGGCCGATCAGAAGGACGAGAGAGACATGGCTGGCGGATACGACGACCGCGACGGATACATCTGGATGGACGGCAAGCTGGTGCCCTGGCGCGACGCCAACGTCCATATCCTGACCCATGCCATGCACTACGCCTCTTCGGTCTTCGAGGGCGAGCGCGCCTATGGCGGCAAGATCTTCAAAAGCCGCGAGCATTCCGAGCGCCTGCGCTATTCCGGCGAGCAGCTCGACATGCCGGTGCCGTTCACGGTCGACGAGCTCGAGGCCGCGAAATACGAGACGATGAAGGCCAACAACCTGACCGACGCCTATGTCCGCGCGGTCGCCTGGCGCGGCGCGGGCGAGGACATGGGCGTGTCGTCCAAGCGCAACCCGGTGCGTGTCGCCATCGCCACCTGGTCCTGGGGCAACTACTACGGCGACGCCAAGATGAAGGGCGCCAAGCTCGACATCTCGAAATGGAAGCGCCCCAGCCCCGAGACCATTCCGTCAAAGGCCAAGGCCGCCGGGCTCTACATGATCTGCACCATGTCCAAGCACGCCGCCGAAGCCAAGGGCTGCTCGGATGCGCTGATGATGGACTACCGCGGGTACGTCGCCGAGGCGACCGGCGCCAACGTCTTCTTCGTCAAGGACGGCGAGGTTCACACGCCGGACCCCGACTGCTTCCTGAACGGCCTGACCCGGCAGACCGTCATCGGCATTCTGAAGGACCGCCAGATCAAGGTGCACGAGCGCCACATCATGCCCGAAGAACTGGAAGGCTTCGAGCAGTGCTGGCTGACCGGCACCGCCGCCGAGGTCACGCCGGTCGGCCAGATCGGCGACTACAATTTCGAGGTCGGCGCGCTGACCCGCGACATCTCGGACGCCTACGAAAAACTGGTACGCAGTTAGGCTGTCAACCGCTTGGCGGCATGGTCCTGCGGGCCTTGCCGCGCTCCAGCCCCAGCTGCCGTTCGCGCCAGATGACCAGCACGCCGGCGGCGATGATGATCGCCGCCCCCAGCAGCATCGTCCCGGTCGGCACCTCGCCGAACACGAACATGCCGATCAGGATCGCCAGCAGCATCGAGGTATATTCGAACGGCGCGATCAGCGAGGCGTCGGCCAGTCGGTAGCTCGAGGTCAGCAGGATCTGCCCAAGCCCGCCCAACAGCCCCGCCGCCACCAGCATCGCCAATTCATGCGGCGCCGGCACGACCCAGCCCCAGGGCAGGGTCAGCAGCGACAGGCACGACGCAGTGATCGAGAACCAGAACACGATGGCCGCCGTGCCCTCGGTCTGCACCAGCTTGCGCACAAAGACCTGCGCCAGGGCCGCACAGACCGCGCCGCCCAGCACCACTACCGCGCCCAGCGTCTCGCGAACGTCCAGCGGGTCGGCGCCCATGCTCAGGCGCGGCGACAGGACGATCAGAACGCCGGCCATGCCCATCGCGACCGTCGTCAGGCGGAACAGCCGCACCTGCTCGCCCAGAAACATCGCCGCGAAGATCACCACCAGAAGAGGCGCGGCATAGCCGATCGCCGTCACCTCGGGCAGCGGCAGCAGCCCCAGGCCGGCAAAGCCCAGACCCATGGCGCTGGCCCCGATGAGCCCGCGAAAGAAATGACCCGTCGGGTTCCGCGTCACCAGTCCGTGGCGCAATTCGCCGCGGATCAGCAGCCACACGACGATGACCGGCAGGGCAAAGGACGACCGGAAGAACACCGACTGGCCCGGCGGCACGTGATCCGACACGGCCTTGATCAGCGACGCCATGATCAAGAAAACGCAGACCGACAGGATCTTCAGCGTTATGCCGCGCAGCGGTTGCAATCTGCGGTCCTTCAGAAGGGCTCGCGCAGTCTAGACGCATTGTTCATCCGCGCAAGCGGTGCCGCGTCAGGCCTGATCAGGGTCCAGCTCCGCGATCACGTCCCGATAATCCGCGCCGACGAAGACCGGGATGCCCAGCGCCCGGATCCGCTCGGCATATGCCAGATCCGAGGCATCCGCCCCCGGCCCCGGCGCGCGCAGGATGACGCGCGCGACCCGGCCCGGGTGACGCTCGGCGGCCTGCAGGTAGACCTCGGCGTCGTGCTGCCCGGTATCGCCCACCAGCACGAAGGGCAGGTCGGGATTGGCCTCCATCAGAGTGTCGATCGCCGCGCCCTTGTGGTCGCCGTGGGTGCCGGTGATGAACTGGGTCTCCGACAGCCCGTAGTCGCGCAGGAACATCGGCCCCTCGACCATGCGGGCACGGCGAAAGATCGATTGCAGGAAATCGTGCAGGTTCCAGGGGCTGGAACTGACATAGAACACCGGGTTGCGCCCGGCATGCAGCGCCGCGATCAGGCTCACCGCATCCCCGTGCAGCCGCCGCGTCAGCGCGTTGCCGGTCAGCGAGGTCCAGAGATTGCGCCACAGGGAATACGCCCCGGTCTGCAGCAGCGTGTCGTCTATATCCGAGATCACGGCCAGCTCCGCCTCGGACGACGGCACCATCACCGGCAGGTCCACCTCGCTTTCGGGCACGTCCCGGATGCGCACCCGCACCGGACCGCGCCAGCCCTGCCGCGGCAGGACCAGCGACACGTAGCCCTCGGCGTCGCTGACCGCCTCATGCGCCCCGTCCACCGTGCAGACCGTGACATCCGCCACTTCGTGCGTCACGAACAGCCCCAGCATCTGCCGGAAATTCACCCAGCGGCTCTGGCGCGCATCGGGCGTCGACCGGCGCAGCGACGTCAGCACCCGCCCCCGCGCGATCAGCGTCTCCGGCGTCGCGTAGCCGATATAGGGCTCGATCACCTTGGCGCTGCGCGACGGTCTGAACCGGTCGACGCCGCGCTCCAGCGAGTGCCCGATCCGCGCCAGCCGTCCCTTCACCGCCATCGCGCTATCCCTTCAGCAATGTCCGCAGCTTGCCCTCCGTCGCCGTGCGTCTGCCGATCTGGCGCTCGCGCAGAACGATGGCCACGCCCGCCGCGATGACCAGCGCCGCACCGCCCAGCATCGGCAGCGTCGGCACCTCGCCGAACACGAAATAGCCGATCAGCAGCGCCCAGAGCATCGAGGCATAGGTGAAAGGCGCCAGCGTGCCGGCATCGGCATAGCGGTAGCTGGTGGTCAGCAGGATTTGCCCCAGCGCTCCCACAACGCCCGCGCCGATCAGGAACACCCACTCGATGCCCACCGGCATCACCCAGCCGAAGGGAAGCGTCAGCAACGACAGGGTGCTGGCTGTCATCGAGAAGTAGAACACGATCGCCGACGTCCGCTCGGTCCCGGTCATCGCCTTGACGAAGACCTGCGCCAGGGCCGCCAACGCCGCCGAGCCCAGCGTCACCAGCGCGCCGATCAGCGCCAGATTGCCGCCGCTCAGGCCGCCGCCCAGCCGCGGCCACATCACGATCAGCACGCCGCACAATCCAACGGTGACCGCCGTCACCCGGACCAGACGCATCCGCTCGCCCAGCAAGAGGGCGGCGAACACGACGATGAAGATCGGCGTCGCAAAGCGGATCGCCGTCACTTCGGGAAGCGGCAACAGCTTCAACCCCAGAAAGCCCAGGCCCATCGCGCAGGTTCCCGCGACCCCGCGCACGGCATGGCTGCGCCAGTTGGATGTGCGCAAGCCCGAGGGCATCTCGCCGCGCGCCCACAGCCACACCGCGATGACCGGCATGGCAAAGGAGGCGCGAAAGAACACGGCCTCGCCGACGGGAATTCGCACCGCCGCCTTGACCAATGCCCCCATCACGGTGAACAGGCCGACGGCCAGCAGGATCAGCAGGATGCCGCGCGGCGGGGCCATGAAATACCTTCGGAATTACCTGCGCCGCCCGGCCCCACGCCGCCGCGTCGCGCATTCGCCAAGCCGCCGGCCAGGCGTCAGGCGAGGTAACCGCGCTCGATCCGCAGGAACTGTTTGACGCGCGTCGCGTCCATGCTGCCCTTGCGGCTGCGGCGGGTCAGCATCTGGACCTTGGGATGTCCGGCCTCGCCAGCCTTGATCCGGTCGAGCCGTGTATAGGCCTGCGCGCGGCCGCCCGTCTCCTTGGTGTGGCTCTGGTCTATCACGTGTCGTGTCATCACAATTCTCCGGTTCTGCTCTGTCGAGGTTACCCCTGCGGCAAGCTTAACACGCCGCCAAAGCCCCGGCAAAGCCCACTATTTTTCAAGCCTTGCAACCGCCCAGCGCGCCGCGTCGGCAACGGCGGGATCGCGATCCCCGGTCAGACCGCGCGCGGTATGCAGAAGGCTCCGATCCGCGGAATTGCCGATCGCGTAAAGCACGTTACGCACGAAGCGGTCCCGGCCGATCCGCTTGATCGCAGAGCCGGAGAACCTGGCGCGAAAGCCCGCATCGTCGAGCCGCGCCAGATCCTCAAGCCGCGGCGCGGTCAGGTCGCCGCGCGCGGCGTATTTCGTCTCGCTGGCGCGCGCCGCGAACTTGTTCCAGGGGCAGACCGCCAGGCAATCGTCGCAGCCGTAGATCCGGTTGCCCAGCAATGGCCGCAGCGCTTCGTCCACCGGGCCGCGATGCTCGATGGTCAGATAGGAAATGCACAAGCGCGCGTCGAGCTGGAACGGCGCCGGGAACGCGTCGGTCGGGCAGATGTCGAGACAGGCGGTGCAAGTGCCGCAATGCTCGGTTTCGGGCGGATCCGGCTCTAGTTCTGCGGTAGTGAAGAGCGCGCCGAGGAAGAACCAGTTGCCCAGATCGCGCGCCAGAAGATTCGTGTGCTTGCCCTGCCAGCCCAGACCCGCCGCCTCGGCCAGCGGCTTTTCCATTACCGGTGCGGTATCGACGAACACCTTGATCTCGCCGCCGGCTTCGCCGATCAGCCACCGCCCCAGCCGCTTCAGCCGCTTCTTCACCACGTCGTGGTAGTCGCGCCCCTGCGCATAGACCGAGATCGCCCCCCGGTCGCGCCGCCGCAGCACCTCCAGCGGATCGTGCTCCGGCGTGTACAGCTCCGCCAGCATCACCACCGACCGCGCCTCGGGCCACAGCGCCCCGGGACTGCTGCGCCAGCCTTCGCGCCGCTCCATCCAGCCCATCTGCCCGTGCCGTCCCGCCTTCAGGAACGCCTGCAACCGCCCCGCCGCCTCCGGGATCGCATCCGGTGTCGTGATCCGACATTTCGAGAACCCCTCGGCCAGGGCGTGCGCCTGCAAGCGCTGCTTGAGGCGGCCATCGGTCATGTCAGTGTCTCGAACACCCTCGGTCCCAATTCCCCATCTTCGGTTCTCGAAAATTCCGGGGGGTCTGGGGGTCTGGCCCCCACCGGATCGGATCGGCGACGCCAGTTCGACTTTCCCCGAGCTTCAGAAATCCAGGTCGGCATAGTGCGGCGGCGGCGGAAATCCCGGCACGTTGTCCGCCAGGATCGACCGGAACGCCGGCCGCGACTTGATCTTGGCGTACCAGTCCTTGACCACCGAGGAGCGATTCCAGTCCACGTCCGAGATGTAATCCAGCGCCGACAGATGCGCCGCGGCGGCAAAGTCGGCCAGCGTCATCACGTCGCCCGCCAGCCAGCGCCGCTGGTCCAGCAGCCAGGCCATGTAATCCAGGTGGTACTTGATCGCCTTCGCGCCCGCCTTGACGTTACGCGATTCCGGGTAGCCGCGACTCATCAGCTTCTTGTTCACCCGCTCGTAAAGCAGCTTCGACGTCACCTCGTTGTGGAACTTGTCGTCGAACCAGCCCACCAGCCGCCGCACCTCGTACCGCGCCTCCGGCGTCGCCGGCATCAGCGGCGGCTCGGGATGCAGGTCCTCGATCAGTTCGCAGATCGGCCCGCTCTCGGCCAGCATCTTCCCGTTCATCTTCAGCACCGGCACCTTGCCCGCGGGGTTGCGGCGCATAAAGTCGGCATCGGGCTCCCAGTACCGCTCCTCGACCAGTTCCACTTCGATCTTCTTCTCCGCGAGGCTCAGCCGCACCTTGCGGCAGAACGGGGACAAGGGCACGTGGAACAGGCGGTTCATCGGCAGGGGCAACCCGGATCGGAAAGTTGCCTCTCAATGCCGTGAAGCTTGGGCTATTTCAACTCCTCAAAGCAGGCCGCACGTCCATCGGCAAGGATCGTCGCAGCGCCGTCCGCGATGCGGCGCGCGCGCCGCTGCAGCGCAGCCGAAGGGCGCGATGCCGATCGCGCCTTGGGATTCGGCAGCACGGCAGCCAGCCGGGCGGCCTGCACCGGGGACAAATCGGCCGCCAGTACGCCGAAATAGTGTCGTGCGGCGGCCTCGACGCCAAAGACGCCCTCGTCAAATTCCGCCACGTTCAGGTACACTTCCAGCACGCGGCGCTTGCTCCACACCGCTTCCATCATCGGCGTGATCAATGCTTCCAGGGCCTTCCTTGGCCAGGACCGCCCGTGCCAAAGATAGACGTTCTTCACCGTCTGCTGGCTGATGGTCGAGGCGCCGCGGGCGCCGCCCTCCTCCAAAGCGGCGCGGATCGCGGCCATGTCGAACCCCCAGTGCAGGCAGAAATTGGCGTCCTCCGCCGCGACGGCCGACCGCGCCATGACCGGCGCGATCCGCTCCATCGGCACCCAGTCGCGCGTAACGCCGCCGATGCGGCGCGATTCCGACAGGATGTAGGGCGTCGTCGGCGGGTTCACCACGGCGTAAAGCGCCACCGCCAGCAGCAGCACCAGGGCCACGACCGCCGCCCCCCTTAGCATCCAGCGCAGGATGAAGGCGACCAGCCTGACCCGCCGCGACTTGACTTTGCGTTTTCTTGCCACGCCGCAGCAAGATCACGGGGCGCCGCGCTCCGTCAAGCACAAGGGATGCGGGTCACCAGGAACAGGCCCAGGCTCGGATCGCGCATTGTCGCCCGCCGTAGCAGGCGCGGTATTGCAGCGCGGTCGCCTCGGCAATGTGGCGGCTGTCACCAAGCCCCCAACCCCATGCGCCGCCGGCGTCTTCGGCCATCGCGCCGCAGGTGTCATAGAAGGTCTCGATGCGGTCGCAGCGGCCCCTTCAGCCGGCCTGTGCCTCGTCGCGGGCCGCCGCCTCTGACGCGAAGCCGTGCGACCGCCCTTAGACCCCGTCGGGTCCGAATCCGACCGGACCCCAGCATCTTCCGTATCCGCATTGGCCGGCCAGCGCCGCAGTCGTGCATGTCGCCGAAACCCCCAGCGCGATCGCGGAAATTCGCAAGATGCCCTTCAAATGGCCCTCTTCGCAGAGAGGCACGTATGGCACGGGTCCCCATTGAGCCGGTCGGACGTCATTTCGAACACGCCCAGATGCGTATTCTGCAGCCCTTGCCGCTCTGCTGGCATGCCGAAAGCGCCTTCGCCTCGGCGGACGCTCTGTCCTCTTCGGACCATCCGAACGTGCGCCGCCCGGCCGCATCCTGAGCAATGGCGGCACAGGCGTTCACGAAAACCTCGGGCGCCTCGCAACCGGTGCCGCAGCGCTCCTGCGCGGCGTCCGCCGCACCGGGTGCGGTGCGCAGGCCGGTTGCCCGCCCGGCGGCCCCGCGATCGCCGATTGTCAGGGCGCCCCAGCAATATTCATAGCCGCACTGTCCGGCCGCGGCCGGACCGACTGCAAGAACGATGACGGCAGCCGCTGTGGCCACGGCCAAGCAAAGATTTGTCATGAAACCACTCCTCACCCACGCCAAG
>JAHELH010000009.1:10610-20927 GCA_024644285.1 Paracoccaceae bacterium
GCAATATTCATAGCCGCACTGTCCGGCCGCGGCCGGACCGACTGCAAGAACGATGACGGCAGCCGCTGTGGCCACGGCCAAGCAAAGATTTGTCATGAAACCACTCCTCACCCACGCCAAGAGTGTCCAGCGGTTTTCAGATCGACAAGCGAATAACGCCGAGGGGCGACGAAACACTTCGTCGCCAGCCCGGCGGTTGTAGGCGTTTAGCCCGCCGCCTCCTCGGTCTCGATGCCCAGCGGGTACTTGATGTGCACCAGCATCTCCTTCGGGCAAACCTGCAGGAAATTCGCCCTCTCGGTCTCCCAATGCTGCAGCAGATCCTGCGCCTTGACGCTCTTCGTCTCGTCGGCATGGCGCTGGATCAGATTCTTCAGTTCCGCTTCCCAGTGATCGACAGTGACCGGGCACGTCACCAGGGTTTCGAGGTTCATGTAGTCGCGGCAGGTTCCTTCAGGGTCGTAGAGATAGGCCATCCCGCCTGTCATGCCGGCGCCGAAATTCGCCCCGATCGACCCGAGGATCACCGCGACGCCGCCGGTCATGTACTCGCATCCGTTCGACCCGCAGCCCTCGATCACCACGCGCGCGCCGGAATTGCGGACGGCAAAGCGCTCGCCCGCCCGGCCCGCGGCAAACAGGTAGCCGTCCGTCGCGCCGTAAAGCACGGTGTTGCCGATGATCGTGTTCTCGCTGGCAACCAGCGGCGACGCCATCGGCGGTCGCACCACGACAGTGCCCCCCGACAGTCCCTTGCCGACATAGTCGTTGGCGTCGCCCGAGACCTCCAGCTTGAGCCCCGGCGCCGCGAAGGCGCCAAGCGACTGGCCCGCGCTGCCGGTCAGCTTCACCGTCAGGTGGTTGGACTGCAGCGGCGAGTTGCGCATGCCGAAGCGTTTCACGATGTGGCTGGATGTGCGCGTGCCGATGGTCCGGTGGGTGTTCCGGACGGCATAGCTCAACTGCATCTTCTCGCCGTCATGCAGGAAACGCTCGGCATCCCGCACGATCTCGGCGTCCAGCGTGTCCGGCACGTCGTTGCGCGGGCGGGTGCGGTCGTACTTGATGCGGTCCGCGCCATCGACGGTGATCAGCATCGGGTTCAGGTCCAGGTCGTCCAGGTGCGCCGAGCCGCGGCTGACCTGGCTCAGCAGATCCGCCCGGCCGATCACCTCGTCCAGCGAACGGGCGCCGATCCCTGCCAGGATCTCGCGCACCTCCTGCGCGTAGAACGTGATCAGGTTGACCACCTTGTCCGCCGTGCCGGTGAACTTGGCGCGCAGGGATTCGTCCTGGGTGCAGACGCCGACCGGGCAGGTGTTCGACTGGCACTGCCGAACCATGATGCAGCCCATGGCGATCAGCGCCGCGGTGCCGATGCCGTATTCCTCGGCCCCCAGCATCGCCGCCATCACGATGTCGCGCCCGGTGCGCAGCCCGCCGTCGGTGCGCAGGGTGATCCGGTCGCGCAGGTTGTTCAGGCTCAGCACCTGATGCGCCTCGGTCAGCCCCATTTCCCACGGCAGCCCGGCATACTTGATCGACGTCGCCGGGCTCGCGCCCGTGCCGCCGTTATGCCCCGAGATCAGGATCACGTCGGCCTTCGCCTTGGCCACGCCCGCGGCGATTGTGCCGACCCCGGACGAGGCCACCAGCTTCACCGTCACCTTGGCGCGCGGATTGATCTGTTTCAGGTCATAGATCAGCTGCGCCAGGTCCTCGATGGAATAGATGTCGTGATGCGGCGGCGGGCTGATCAGCGTCACGCCCGGCGTCGAATGCCGGAGCCTGGCTATCAGTTCGGTGACCTTCATCCCCGGCAGCTGGCCGCCCTCGCCGGGCTTGGCGCCCTGGGCGACCTTGATCTCCAGCTCCTCGCAGGCGTTCAGGTATTCCGCCGTCACGCCGAACCGGCCCGAGGCCACCTGCTTGATCTTCGCCGACGGGTTGTCGCCGTTGGGCTCGGGCTGGAAATGCGCCGGATCTTCTCCGCCCTCGCCGGAATCGGATTTCGCGCCGATCCGGTTCATCGCCACGTTCAGCGTCTTGTGCGCCTCGGGGCTCAGCGCCCCCAGGCTCATCCCCGGCGTGACGAACCGCTTGCGGATCGAGGTGATGCTTTCCACTTCTTCCAGCTGCAGCGGCTTGCCCAGAGGCTTGATATCCATCAGATCGCGCAGGTGAATCGGCGGCGCGGCCTTCATCCGCGCCGAATACTGCTTCCACATCTCATAGGACGCCCGCGTGCAGGCCGCCTGCAGCATGTGCATCGACTGCGCCTCCCAGGCATGGGTCTCGCCGGTCTTGCGCGCCTTGTAGAAGCCGCCGATGGGCAGAACCGTAATCGCGTCACCGTCGCGTCCGGACCGCCACCCGCGCTGGTGGACCTCCAGAACCTTATTCTGAATGCCCCACACGCCGATCCCGCTGATCCGGCTGTGCATGCCCGGGAAATACTCCGCCACCATGGCCCGGCTCAAACCGACGGCCTCGAAATTCAGGCCGCCGCGATAGGAAGAGACCACCGAGATCCCCATCTTCGACATGATCTTCAGCAGACCCTGATCGATCGCCTCCCGGTACCGGGCGACGGCCTCGGTCAGCGTACCGTCGATCAGCCCGCGCTCGATACGGTCGGCGATGGAATCCTCGGCAAGGTAGGCATTGACCACCGTCGCGCCGCAGCCGATCAGAACCGCGAAGTAATGCGGGTCGATGCACTCGGCAGAGCGGACGCTCAGAGAGCAGAAGGTCCGCAATCCCTTTCGCGTCAGCCAGGAATGCACCGCCGAGGTCGCCAGGATCATCGGCATCGGTACCTTGTCCGGGCCCTGGTGCTGATCGGTCAGCACGATATGCCCACCGCCTGATCGCACCGCGTCCTCCGCCTCGGCGCGGATCCGCTGCAGGCCGTCGCGCAGCGCCGTTGCGCCGCCATCGACCGGGAAAGTGCAGTCGATCTCGATCATCGGCGCGGTGAAGCTTTCGACCAGCTTGTCGAATTGCGCGTTCCCGATGAATGGAGAATCCAGCACGATGATCTCGGTCTGGCTGCTGTCCTCGTCGAGCACGTTCTTGAGGTTGCCGAACCGCGTCTTCAGGCTCATCACCCGATATTCCCGCAGGCTGTCGATCGGCGGGTTGGTCACCTGGCTGAAGTTCTGCCGGAAGAAATGGGATAGCGGACGATACTGGTTCGACAGGACCGCGCTCGGCGTATCGTCGCCCATGCTGGCCAGCGCTTCCTTGGCGTCTTCCGCCATCGGCGCGAGGATCTGTTCCAGTTCCTCGACGGTGTAGCCCGCCGCGATCTGCCGCCTGCGCAGTTCGCCACCGCTGAACAGCGGCGCCTCTTTCACGCTCGCGAGGGTCTCGTCCAGTTCGTTGATCTTGCCGACCCAGTCTCCGAAGGGCTGCGCGCCGGCAAGCTTGTCCTTGATCTCGGTGTCGTGGAACAGCTGTCCCGACTTCATGTCGACCGCCAGCAATTGCCCGGGACCCAGCGCGCCCTTTTCCTGCACGCTGGACTCGTCGACCGGGACCATGCCCGCTTCCGATCCCGCGATCACCAACCCGTCGCCGGTGACGACGTAGCGCATCGGACGCAGCCCGTTGCGGTCGAGCCCGGCGCAGACCCAGCGCCCGTCGGTCATCGCCAGCGCCGCAGGCCCGTCCCAGGGTTCCATCACCGCATTGCAGTAGGAATACATGTCGCGCCAGCTTTGCGGCAGTTCCACCGCTTGCTTGCTCCACGATTCCGGCACCAGCATCGTCTTGGCCATCGGCGCGTTGCGTCCGGCGCGCACCAGCACCTCGAAGACCGAATCCAACGCCGCCGAATCCGAAGAGCCTTGCGCCACGATCGGCTTGATATCCTCGGCCATCTCGCCGAAGGCGCCCGAGGCCATCCGGATCTCGTGGCTCTTCATCCAGTTGATGTTGCCCTTCAGCGTGTTGATCTCGCCGTTATGGGCCAGCATCCGGAACGGCTGCGCCAGCCACCATTGCGGAAAGGTGTTGGTGGAATAGCGCTGGTGATAGATCGCGAAAGCGCTCTCGAACCGCTCGTCCAGCAGGTCGGGATAGAACTCGGCCACGTCCTGGGCCAGCATCATGCCCTTGTAGATGATCGACCGGCAGGACAGGCTGCACACGTACATCTGCGGCACCTGCGCCGCCACCGCGGCCTTCTCGATGCGCCGCCGGATCACATAAAGCTCGCGCTCGAAGGTGTCCTCATCGACCCCCTTGGAGTTCGAGATCAGGATCTGCTCGATCTCGGGCCGGGTCGCATTGGCCTTTTCTCCCAGCACCGTGACGTTCACCGGCACGTGCCGCCAGCCATAGATGTAATAGCCCATCCGCAGCACTTCGGTTTCGACGATGGTGCGGCAGGTCTCCTGCGCGCCGAAATCGGTGCGGGGCAGAAAGACCTGCCCGACGGCCAGCATCTGCCCCTCGTGCGGGGTGTGGCCGGTGCGTATGATCTGATCGTGAAAGAACCCCACGGGGATCTGCACGTGAATGCCCGCGCCGTCGCCGGTGCGCCCATCCGCATCGACCGCCCCCCGATGCCAGACGGCCTTCAGCGCCTCGATGCCGTTCTCGACGACTTTCCGGCTGGGCTTGCCGTCGATGCTGACTACCAGTCCCACGCCGCAAGAGGCGTGCTCGTCCGTCTCGGCATACATGCCGTGCTCGGCCAGCCATTTGCGCTTGGCATCTTCCGCAACGGCCCAATCGGCATCGTACTTGGTCATCATGCCTCTCCTTGCAATCCCGATGCGGCCATGCATTCCGCCTCGGTAAATGTCCTGCGTTCACCGGCCAACGCGTAGCCTTGCGGCTTGCGGTCGATGAAGACTTCCATGCCCACCGGCATCGCGCCGGTATCGAACAGCCCCGCGGCCACGTACCAGTTGGCGCCGGGCCGGGTCATCCGGTACCACAGCGCCGAGCCGCATTCGCCGCAGAACCCGCGCTCGGCGAAATCCGACGACGCGAGCGTCTTCGCGGGCCCGTCGAACCGCACGGTGCCCTCCCGGCACTGCAGCGTCATCAGCATGCCGCTTGTCCAGCGCCGGCACATTGCGCAATGGCAGGCGATCAGCGCCTCGCGGTCCGGCGTCGCCGTTACCGTCACCCGCCCGCACAGGCACCGCCCTGTCATCGCCGCGCTCATGCCGTTGGCCCTTCGCCGATGTTCCCGGGCGCCGCGTCCTGCGCCGCCGGGTAGGTCGCCTCGTAATCCGCGCGCCGCAGCACGTCGAACTTGTGTCCCAGCTTCTCGCGCTGCAGCAGCTTGCGGACCGCGCGCGACCTGCCGTCGATCGCCGCGGACACGACCTGCTGAAGCAGCCTGCGCTTCTGCACGACGCGGACCAGGTTGTGGTCCTGGCCGCGAAAGATGAAATGGTTGATCCCCTGCGGCTCCGGAAACCGCCGCCAGTGTATCGCCTCTTCGGGCGTGTCGCCATGGAAGATGAAATACCGGGTCTCGGGCTGCGCGATCTCGCCCACCGTCGCGTAGGGCCAGGTTTCGATCCTTTGCCGGTGGTAGATCCATCTCTTCTCTTCCGGCACGATATCCGGATGCGCCGAGAATTGCGGCGAGAACGAGATCACCGTGTCGATCGGCATCAGGTCGGCCAGCACGAAGGCCGCGAAGCCGCCCATGCTGTTGCCCATCGCGACGGTTTCGTCGATGTCGTGGAACTCGACGAATTGTTGCATCAGGCGGACGACCCGCTCGGCCACGCCCGGCCCGTTCATCCAGCTGCGCGACATGTCCGACACGAACAGCACGTGGTTCTCGCCGTCGCAGCTCGACGATCCGATGAACTCGATGTCCGGAGGCCCCCGGCGCGTTCGCCCGACGCCCGAAAGCGAGATCACCAGCCGCGAACTGCGCCCCGAAAGGTACATGATCCGCAGCGGACCGGTCGCGTGCAGCAGGATCGGCTCCGAGACGTTGAGATCGACGCCCTTGATATCGTGCACGCTGCGGACCGGGCGGCTCATCGCGCACTCCCGCCCGCGCGCCGGGCGAAGCCGCCGCGCGCCTCTGCCGAGGTGGCGGCGAGGTCGGTCCGCGTGCTTTCGAGAGCCTGAATGTATCCACATTTCGCCAGGGCTCTTTCCCCTATTCCGCCGCCACATCCGGCGTCGTCACCATCCGCCCGCCGAGCGTCCGCTTGACCAGACGCTTGACGCGCCATTTCCGCTGGTCGAACGCCGCCTGCACCACCTCCGCCAGGATGCCCGTCCGCTTCAGCTTCTGCGCCACGTTGTGATGCGTGTGCGGCAGCACGAACATCTGGATGTTCTCGCCGCCGGGAAAGCGGTCGCGCTGCGGCGCCTCGCGCCCGTGCCGCCCGAAGAACGCGTAGTAGGACGTGGCAGCCGACAGATGCTCGGCGACCGAGCGGATCCGGAAGTCCGCGATCCGTTCGCGATAATTCATCCAGCGGTGCTCGTCCGGCACCACATCCGGGCTCACCGAGTATTGCGGCGACATGGCGACTGCGGTGTCCACCCGGGTAAAGCCGGCGATCACGCAGGCGCAGAACCCGCCCATCGACGTGCCCAGAGAGCAGATGCGCCGCGCGCCGATCCGCGCCGCGTGCTCCTCGACCAATTCGACGATCTCCTCGATCAGGCCCGGCGCGTTCAGCCAGCTGCGAACCGGGTCCGCGATGAACAGAACCGTGTCCGCGCCCCGGCCGCTCGCGACACTGGCGAACTGGTAGCCGGGAAGCACCTCGGGATCGTCCCCGATTCCCGAGAAACACAGCACCAGGCGGTCGCTCGCGCCGCGATGTTCCCACACCCGCAGCCGCTCGGTGTCGCGTATCAGATTGATCGGCAGTTGTTCCATCTGTCCCAAAGACGCCTATTCTGCGGCCACCTGCACCGGCTCGCTCAGATATCCCAGGATCGCCTCGGCCGCCTCGCGTCCGTCGCGGATCGCCCAGACGACCAGGCTCGCGCCTCGAACGATATCTCCTGCTGCGTAAACGCCTTCCAAAGACGTCTCGTGAGTGCGGAAATCGGCCTTGATCGTGCCCCAGCGCGTCACTTCCAGCCCGTCCACGCCCCACAGTTTGGGCAGGTCCTCGGGCTCAAAACCCAGCGCCATGATCACCAGGTCGGCTTCCTCGATATAGTCCGCGCCCTCTATCAGCTCGGGCGCCTGTCGACCAGTGGCGTCGGGCGCGCCCAGACGCATGCGCTGCACCATCACGCCTTCGACGGTGTCTCCGGTGAACCCCTTCGGCGCGGTCAGCCAGACGAACTCGACGCCCTCTTCCTCGGCGTTCTTCACCTCGCGCTGGCTGCCCGGCATGTTCTCTCGGTCGCGGCGATACAGGCACTTCACCGACCTGGCGCCCTGCCGCACCGCGGTGCGCACGCAATCCATCGCGGTGTCGCCGCCGCCGACCACGACCACGCGCTTGCCCGCGGCGTTCAGCTCGCCGCTGTCGAATTCCTCGACATCGTCGCCAAAGCTCTTCTTGTTCGACGCGGTGAGGAAGTCGATGGCGCGCACGATGCCCTCTGCGCCGACGCCGGGCGCCTGCAGGCCGCGCGACTTGTAGACACCCGTAGCGATCAGCACCGCTTCGTGCTTGCCGCGGATCGCGTCGAAAGAAATGTCCTCGCCCACGTCGCAATTCAGCACGAATTCCACGCCGCCGTCCTCCAGCTGCGCGATGCGCTTCATCACCACGTCTTTTTCCAGCTTGAAGCCGGGTATGCCATAGGTCAGCAGGCCGCCGGCGCGGTCATAGCGGTCATAGACCGTCACCTGGATGCCCTGCCGGCGCAGCATGTCGGCGGCGGCAAGACCCCCCGGCCCCGCGCCGATGACCGCCACTGATTCCGGCCGCTCGTGATAGGGTCGGATCGGCGCGACCCAGCCTTCCTCGAAGGCGGTGTCGGTCAGGTACTTCTCGACCGAACCGATAGTGACCGTGCCGTGCCCGGACTGCTCGATGACGCAATTGCCCTCGCACAGGCGGTCCTGCGGGCAGATGCGGCCGCAGATCTCGGGGAAGGTGTTCGTCGCCTGGCTCAATTCGTAGGCTTCACGCAACCGGCCTTCGGCGGTCAGTTTCAGCCAGTCGGGGATGTTGTTGTGCAGCGGGCAATGGGTTTGGCAATAGGGCACGCCGCACTGGCTGCAGCGCCCGGCCTGCTCGGCAGCCTTCTCGCGCGCGTACTCGCCATAGATCTCGTGGAAATCCCTGGCGCGCAGGTCGGGCGGCCGTTTCTCGGGCATATCCCGGGAAACGCTCACGAACTTGAGCATGTGCTGCTTGGCCATATCGGGCGTCCCTTTATGTTCGCGCTAATCCGCCCTTATTATGCGAGGCGAGCCCACAAGAAAAGTCAGAATGGATGACCTTTTTTTGGAATTTCGTCGCTGCGTTGCGGAAAAGAAAACTTGTTAACCGGATTTTAGGACAGATTAATTGACCTATATGCTTTCTTTCCTTTGAACTCCATGTGATTAGGTTGGCGGCAACGAATCGGCCAAGGCCCGCGCATGCCTCTACTCCACCTGCTTCTGATCGCCGTGATCCAGGGTCTGACCGAATTCTTGCCGATCTCTTCGTCGGCCCACCTTATTCTGCTGCCGAACCTCACGGGCCTTCAGGATCAGGGCCAGGTCATCGACGTCGCCGTGCATGTCGGCACCCTTTGCGCCGTGATCCTTTACTTCTGGCCGGATGTCCGCGCCGTGCTGGCTGGACTTCCCCGGCTCGCCCGGGGCCGGACCGACACTCCCGGCGCCCGTCTTGCCCTGTGCCTGGCGACCGCCACGGTGCCGGTGGTCGTCTTCGGTCTTGTCCTCAAGCTCACCGGGCTCGACGACGCCATGCGCTCCACGGCGCTGATCGGCTGGACGATGCTGATTTTCGGCCTTGTCTTGTATTGGACCGACCAGACCGGCGCGGTGACCCGCGACGATACCCGCTGGTCGCTGCGCGACGCCGTCATCATGGGGCTGTGGCAGGCGGTGGCGCTGATCCCCGGCACCTCGCGCTCCGGCATCACGATCAGCGCCGGGCGCTACCTGGGCTATGACCGGCACGGCGCGGCGCGGCTGGCGATGCTCATGTCGATCCCGACCATTCTGGCCTCGGGCGTTCTGGTCGGCGCCGAGGTGGTCGGCCAGGCCGACGCCGCCGCCGCCCGCGACGCCGCCATCGCCGCGCTCTTCGCCTTCCTCGCGGCGCTTCTGGCCCTGGTCTTCATGATGCGCCTGCTGCGCACGGTCAGCTTCACACCCTACGTGATCTACCGGGTTGCGCTGGGACTCGTGCTGCTGTTCATCGCCTATCGTTGACGCGGCGCACGTCCCGGAATTTCCGTTAGCGATAACATCAAGAGTTACAGGGGTTTGACTCACTGTCCCCACGAGGACATCCGGCTCAGACCTTCAGGTTCTTCGCCGAATTCTTGATCGCGGCGTATTGCCCGGACGGCCTGTAGGGCCACAGATATTCCGGCAGCACCGCCTCTGTCGCGACCGGATCGATCCCCAGATCGGCGAAGGTCCGGGCCCCCTCGGCCACCACGTTGTCGCGCCGAAGGTTCTTCACCTGGTCCACCGTGATCGGCGCCGGCGCCAGCCCCCCGGTCGCATAGCTCAGCGCCCCGAAGACCCGCCCCATCGCGTTGCCTGCCCAGAACGGCAGCCCGACGATCATCCGCCGGCGCTGGATGACACCCAGCATCTCCTGGATCAGCTCGCGAAAGGTCCGCACGTCCGGCCCGCCCAGCTCGTAGATCCCCGGCTCCGCCTGTCCCGTCACGCCCATAGCAGCGGCCCGCGCCACGTCGTCGACATAGACTGGCTGGAACCGCGTCTCGGCGCCCACCAGCGGCAGGACCGGGCTCAGCCGGGTCATCTTGGCGAACCGGTTGAAGAATTCGTCCTCCGGCCCGAAGACGACCGAGGGGCGCAGGATCACCGCATGCGGCTGGTGCCGCAAGACGCCCGCCTCGCCCTCGGCCTTGGTGCGGGCATAGATGCTCTCGCTGTCCGGATCCGCCCCGATGGCGGAAACATGCACTATCCGCGCGATGCCCTCCTCGGCCGCGATCCGCGCGATCCGCTCCGCGCCCTCGGCCTGCACCGCCTGGGCGTTATTGCGCCCGCCCGTGTCGAAGGTGCCGACGCAGTTGACCACCGCGTCCACCCCGTGCAGCACCGCCCGCACCGAGCCGTCGTCGCGGATGTTCGCAAAGATCGGCTCGACCTGTCCGACGACGCCGTAGGGCTTGACGAACATCGCCTCGTTCGGCCGC
>JAHELH010000190.1 GCA_024644285.1 Paracoccaceae bacterium
TGGAAATCGCCGAAATACTTGGTGATCGCCGCCGTCAGCGTCGTCTTGCCGTGGTCCACGTGACCGATCGTCCCGATGTTCACATGCGGCTTCGTGCGTTCGAATTTCTGTTTTGCCATGGGGCTCCCGCGCTTCGTTCAGTTGGGCCGGAATGGGCCCTGTTTCGTATCGCGCGCTCGTTACTGTTTGGCGTGCGGAAAATCAAGCGTCAGTTGGCGCCCGCGCCGTAGCGGGCGGCATTCGCCTCGGCGGCTTCGCGCGACACTGTCGTGCCGTCATCCTCGAACCACTGGGGATGCTTCCGCAGCCATTTCAGGACTGCGTTGGCCGCCGAGAAGGACAGATTCTCCATCTGCTCTTCGGCGGTCTGGGTCAGGCCCGAGCCGATAAGCGTGTCCTCGCTGAGGTTCTCCAGCACCGTCAGCTGCTCCGCCTTCTCGTTCAGCTTGCGGCCGGCCGCGTCGTCCCACGCGGTGACGGTGAAGATCAGCACCGATTTCGGCGAGGCCACCACCGGGATGCCGGGCGGCGCCAGCACGTAGCCGTCGACGCTGATCCCAAGGTGGTACAGCTTGTCGCCCTCGTAGCGCCCGAAGCGATCGTCGATCGCCTTGGTCAGCGCCGCCTGCCATTGGGCCTCGGTCGCGGTGCGCGACAGCGGGCCGACGGTCGGGTTGCGGGCCACCACGATATTGTGGCCCAGCCGGAAATTGCCCAGCGGTTCCGGCGGCTTGGTCGTATCGATCTCTGCGGCGCAGGCCGCCAGCAGCACGATACAGATCGCGGCAAGCAGCCGGGTCGGCGATCGGGTCAGGCCAGCCATGCACGTCTCTCCCTTGCGGCACCGGGCAAGGCCTAGCGCAGCGGCGCAGAGAGTGCAACGCGGCCTAGGACCGGCCGCAAATGCGCCGAAGCGCGCGCCACTCCGCATCGCTCAGCGCCGGCCGCAGCGCGCCGGTCAGCGCGCTGTCCGCGGCCTCGGCCTGGGCGATCCGGTCGCCCAGCGCGGGATGCGACGCGAAATGCTCGATGATGCCGGTGGCGTCGCCGTGCCGGTCGCGCAGGCGCCGGAACATCCGGCCCAGCGCCGAGGGCGGTATCCCGGCCTGGCTCAGCGTACGATGCGCGAAGGCGTCAGCCTGCGCCTCGGCCTCCTGGGTATAGGTCGCCTGGATCAGCCGTTCCGTCAGGAACAGCACCGCCGCCCCGCCTGCGAAGTCCCCCAGCAGCAATCCCAGCACGCCGATCGACCCGGCGGACCGCAGCGCGATCCGCGTCGGGTCGCGCGCCGCCACGTGCCCGATTTCGTGCGCGACCACGGCGGCCACCTCGTCGGCATCCTCGGCCGCGTCGATCAGACCGCGGAACAGGATCACCAGCCCGCCGGGCAGCGCGAAGGCGTTCACCATGTCGTGGTTCAGCACGTAAAGGTTCACCGGATACGGCAGGTCGACCTGCTGCGTCAGCCGCGAGGCCATCCGCTCCAGTGCAAGCCGCCCTTCCTCGGCCTCGCAGATCTCCAGCGGCGCCATCCCGGTCTCGTCCAGCGCCGCGCGGATCTGTTCGAACGTCGTCTCGCCCAGGGCGCGTTCGCCGCGCGGCGGCAGGAACTCGGCCAGCTGGTTCGCCATCACCGGCACCAGGACGAAGATGATCAGCGCGACCGACCCGACCGCCGCGCCGGCCCACAGCGCCAGGCGCCCCTTGCCGCGCACCGGGGGGCGGTATTTCAGGTTGCGGCAGCGCGCGGTCAGGATGCGGCGCATGTCGGGATCGCGCACGACCAGCCGCGACAGCGGATCGGCCGCGTGGGCCAGGACAAGCTCGCCCTGCGCCGCCTGGTCGGGAACGCCGCGGATATCCTCCAGCCGCCAATGCACCCGGTCCCGATCGGGCGCGTCGATCACCAGTTCGGGCCCCTGCGGCGTCTCGGCGATCTTGATATCGGCGCGGCGCGCGACGGCGCGGCGGCCATCGAAGAAATCCGCGAAGCTGCGCGCCACATCCGGTGCATCCGAGACGTGGATCGTGGTCATATCGCCGCCCCGACATCCAGCGCCTCGGCAAAGCCCTCGGCTTCGGCAAAGCTGTCGCGGCCGCGCTGCCGCACATGGGGCAATGCGTGGCTGCCGGTGATCCGCAGCGTCTCGGCATAGTGCCGAAGCAGCGGCATCGTCAGGAAGATGTGGGTCAGCACCCCCCAGAGCACGAAGAAGGAGAAATAGAACAGCGCGACCACCAAGGCACCCGTCCAGGCGGGAATCGTGTCGAATGCACGGTCGAGACCGCCGAGCAGATCGATCTGCGCGAAGACCCCAGCGAAGAGCACCCCCCCGGCGAAGATCATCGCGACGAGAAGCAGCGACAGCGAGAGATAGATCAGCAGGCCGCCCAACGCGTAGATGCCCAACACGCGCCATCGCCGCGGCCTGGCGACGAAGCCGATGCCGTCCGCCGTCTTGGCATCCGTAAGCAGGCGGAACGACTGCACGCGATAATTGACCCAGCCATAGATCATGAGCGGAACAGTGACGACCAGCCCGCCCAGCGCCACCGGGTCCAGCGCCGCGCCGGCGCCGATGGCTCCGCCCGTCAGGACTGCGCCGGCGGCCAAGGGGAGAAACGGCCTGTAGAGCATCTTCCAGTCACCGCCCTGGTGCAGCCTTGCGGTGCCGAAATAGGTACGATCGGCGCGGTACTTCTCCAGCAAGAAGGTCATGCGCGGCCAGAGCGCGCCAAGCGTCACAATCGTGATCAGCCAGTGCACCATCGCGCGCCAAGCGTAGCCCCAGGCGCCTGGCTCCAGCCCGAACCGGATGCCGCGCCAGCGCGTGCGCGCCAGGATGTAGCGGCGCGCGCGGTATTGCGCATAGAACAGTATCGGGATGACCCCCAGGAACGACACCAGATAGGCCGCATAGCTGCCGCCCAGCAGCGCAAAGCTGACGAACATCAGGATCAGGTTGGCGATGCCGATATAGAAGGCGAGGAACACCACCGCGATCAGAAAGCCCAGCAGCTTTTCCATAGGCTCGCCGACATATTCCAGCGGCACACCGCCGGGCCGGATCGACGACCAGTAGTAGCGGCGCAGGCGCGTCTTCATCCAGAACCGGTAGAAGCCGAATGTCAGGACGGTCAGGAAACTCGTCTTCAGCGCCAGCCGGAACAGGGGCCCGCGGCGGCCTGCAAATTCGGTTTCCAGAACTCCTGTCGTCATCGGCCACCCGAATAATCCCAAGCGCCTCGCCGCGCCACGGTGGCGAGACACCGCTTCGATATACCGCGCGGGCGCGGCGCGGCAAACCGTTCCGCCAACCGGCCATATCTCGGAATTAACAGAAATGCAGGGTTTCCCGGCTACCAGTCACCGCGAAACGCTGGGCTTTGCCAAGGAGGATCAGTTGCAGACACCCACCATGTGCCACGCCGGGGCGCCAAACTTCGACGAGGCCGAAAACGCCGTCGTGATGCAACGTGTCTTTCAGACTCTGGGCTTGGTGGATGCACCGCCCGAAGACGAATTCGACCGCTTCACGCGTCTGGCATGCAACATGCTCGATGTCCCGGTAGCCCTGGTCTCCATCGTCCAGGAGGATCTCGACCGGCAGTATTTCAAAAGCGCGATCGGCCTGACCGGCATCTGGGCAGAGCAGCGGCAGACACCGCTGTCCCACTCGTTCTGCCAGATCGTCAAGCGCCAGAACCGGCCGCTGGTGGTGGAATACGCGCCCGACGACGTGCGGGTCCACGGGAACCTGGCCATCACCGAATTGAACGTCCGCGCCTATCTCGGCGTGCCCATCAACGGTCCGGACGGCACACCGATCGGCGCGTTATGCGCTATCGATTCCCGCGCCCGGCACTGGCGCCAGTCGCAGACCGACGCCATGGTCGATCTCGCGGCCTGCGTCGATGACCAGATCCAGTTGCGCGCCCGCCGCCACGGGATAGCGGTCCACGCCTAGCCCATCCGGGCACGAAATGCCGGGTCAGGTGAAGCGGTTGTCGCGCGGGAAACCGCGCGGCGCCATGCGCCCGGCGCTGGCGCGCTTGCCCATCCACTCGGCCAGTTCCGTTTCCGTCCGCGTCCGACCGGCGGGGTCCTTCCAGCTCAGACCCTCGGCCAGCACGAAGGTGGTGGCATCCGACAGCCCGCCATCCTTGTATTTCTGCAGCCGCACACCCTTGCCGCGGCCCATTTCGGGCAACTCGTCCAGCGGGAATATCAGCACCTTGCGGTTCTCCCCGACGCAGGCGGCATGGTCGCCCGTCACCCGGCGGCAGACCTTGGCACGCACGTCGCCCCTGACGTTCAGGACCTGCCGGCCAGAGCGGGTCTGCGCGACGACATCGTCCTCCGGCACGACAAATCCGTCCCCTGCCGAGGACGCCACCAGCAGCCGTGTGCCGCTGCTGTAGATCATCAGGTCGACGATCTCGGCCTCGTTGGGCAGATCGACCATCAGCCGCACCGGCTCTCCCATGCCGCGCCCGCCCGGCAGGTTCGCGGCAGCCAGCGTGTAGAACCGCCCGTTCGACCCGAACAGCAGCACCTTGTCGGTGGTCTCGGCATGGAAGGCGAACCGCGCCTCGTCGCCATCCTTGAATTTCAGCGGCTGGTCGAGATCGATGTGACCCTTCATCGCCCGGATCCAGCCCATCCTGGAGCAGACCACCGTGACCGGCTCGCGCTCGATCATGGCTTCCAGCGGCACGTCCTCGACCTCGCCCGCCTCGGCAAAAGTGGTGCGCCGCGCCCCGCCGGGAGTATCGCGCCCGAACTGCTTGCGCACCGCGCGCAGCTGCTCGGCGATCCGGGCCCATTGCAGCTCCTCGCTCTCCAGCAGGTCCTCGAGCCCGGCGCGTTCCTCCATCAGTCCGGACTGCTCGCGCAAAAGCTCCAGCTCCTCCAGCCGCCGCAACGACCGCAGCCGCATGTTCAGGATCGCCTCGACCTGAACTTCGCTCAACTCGCCGTCCCCCGGCCCGGGCGAGACGTAATCGGCCTCGGACGCCGCCCGCACGTGGTCGCGTCCCCAATCCTCGCGCATCAGCGCCGCCTTGGGATCGTCGTCGTAGCGGATGATGTCGATCACCCGGTCGAGATTCAGGAAGGCGACGATGAAGCCTTCCAGCACCTCCAGGCGGTGATCGATCTTGTCCATCCGGTGCCGCGACCGGCGCAACA
>JAHELH010000191.1 GCA_024644285.1 Paracoccaceae bacterium
GACAGCGGCAACCAGGCCGGCAAGACCAACGTCATCAGCGCGCAGTATCTCGCCAACCGCAAGATCGCCACGGCAGTGCAGACCGAGGCCGGGAACCTGCGGGTGATCGGATGGCGGGGCCCGTAGAGCGCCACGTGCGGCAGGTGCGATGGAGCGCCCGCCGCAGCCCTTGAATTGACCGGCGGCCGACGCCGCGAGGAATTGGACGCGCGATCGGCGAGGGTCCCGGTGCGCCTGCCTCAGGGCGACGATGTCGCGGTCAGGACGAGGTTCAGGCCGCCATCCGGGCGCGTGAAGAATTTCGCGGAATGGACCTTTTTGCGTGCGCCGGGCAGCTGTGCCAGCAGCTCGTCGACGATTTGATCCAGGTTCTCCCCGGCAGCGTGGATGAAGGCGGCGTTGGCCTCGCGGTAGAAATCCGCCTGGCCGAGCAGCGCCTTGTGCAGTCCCTCGGTGACCTGACTGTCGGCGGGCGCACGGATCTGGAAACGCGCCTCCGATGTGCCCGGCAGAATGAATGGCACGACGTCGAGCTTCAGCGGGAAGGTGGCATGGTAGATCATGTTGCGCCGGGTGCGGGTCACGGTTTCGCACTTGAAGCCCCGGCAGACCGGCTCGGTGAATTTCACGCATTGCCAGCGCGTCATCGTCAGATCGGCGCTGAGTTCGGCGCGAGTGCCCTCGCCGCCGTCGAGCGCGACGTTGGCGGCGGTGAAGGTGTCGCCGCAGGTATTGGCGGCATAGTCCCTGGCAAGCGTCGCCACCAGCCGTCTTTCCAGCGACGCCAGGTCGGCGGCGAGTTGGGTCTGCGGGCTTTGACCCCGCATGATCGGCGCGATCTCGATCGCTTCGAGCGTCAGAAGGGCCTGGCCCGCCGCCGCGAAGGGCGATGCCAGAAGCAGGGCGATGACCGGCCAGATGCGCATCAGAGCTTGGCCTGAGGGGTCACGGTCAGCGTCACGAAGAGGCTGACGACGAATTCCTGATCCGCCGTGACCTCGGGGTTCTTGTCGGAATCCACCCGGGCCTCGCCGGCGTCGTTCAGGAACACCGCGACGCTGTGCCGATCACGGCCCGGCTGCACCTGAAACGTCGTCCTGAGAACATTCGATTCCGGCGGATCGCCAAGGTCGATGGCGGTGTCTGGATAAAGTGTGGCCTGCACCAGGCGATGCCCGTTCTCGTCGGCGACGAATCCGACGCCGGGTTCCTGTCGGTGCGCCAGGACCCGGACGATCAGCTCGACCTGATCGCCGCCGTTGGCGCGGAACGGGATGACGAGGGGCGAGAAATCGGTGAAGGCGATGGTAAGGCCGTTTCCGCCGCCAGGCTGCTCGGCGTTTTCGGGAGGCTTGGTGCAGGCGTTCGACATCGCCTGGACGGCGCCGGGCGCCGCGTCGGAGCTGACACGCAGCAATTCGCGCATCTCGGGCTCTGACAGCATCAGGCAGGCGACCGAGCCGATCGGAACCCGGTGCTTGAGATATGTGCGCGAGCCGGAATAGGTCAACGTGCCGTGCTTGGCGGCGATGTCGTAGAGGAACTGCTTGGTCACATCGTTGGTCTGCAGGTGCGATTTGACCTGCTCGTGGATCTCGGTGTTGAGCGGAGACACGCGGTCTGCATCGCTGCGCCCGCGCTGCAGGGTCAGCGCCAGCGCACGGTCCGACAAGAGCACGTTGGAATGAACGATGCGCGGGATCTCCGGCTCGTCCATCCAGAGCGACGCCAGCCACCCGGTCGCCACGATGAGGATGCCGACGCCGCTGCCGATGACGGTGCCGCGTTTCCAGAACGGTTTCGATCTTGCGTCGATGCCGCGTTCGATGCGCCCGATGCGCTCGGTCAGGTCATCGAGCCTGTGATCGAAACGCAGGAATGTCTCGACGGAATCGCTGTGCGGGTCATGGCGTGGGTCGGTCATGGGACACCCCAGGGGAATTGATACGGTCAGTCAATGATTCAAGCAATTGTGACACAACCTTAGCACGATGGCCGCCGATTGACCAACCGGCGACGTAGAACCGGCGCGACCGGCAAGATTGTCGTGGACAAGGCGGGCGGCTTGCCGGTTAGGTGGCGGAACGAATACGGGCCACACCGGAGACCGCGATGCGCCACGGCTACCCGGCGGCGAGGGCGGGACAGAAGATCGGATTGCTCGGCGGATCGTTCGATCCGGCGCATGGCGGTCATGTGCACATCACGCGACAAGCGCTGAAGCGGTTCGCGCTGGACCGGGTCTGGTGGCTGATCAGCCCGGGCAACCCTCTGAAGCGCGACAGCCCGGCCGCGCTGGACCGCCGGGTCGCCGCGGCACGGGCGGTCATGTCGCATCCGCGGGTACGGGTCACGGCGGTCGAGGCGCGGCTTGGCACGCGGTTCACATCGGAGACGCTGGCGCGGCTGCTGGAGCTTTATCCCGGCGTGCGCTTTGTCTGGCTGATGGGCGCCGACAACCTGGCGCAACTGCACCAGTGGCAGAATTGGCGGTGGATCATGGACAATGTGCCCGTGGGCGTGATCGCCCGGCCGGGCGACCGGAATGCCGCGCGCGGGTCGACGGCGGCGGACATCTACCGCGCGCACCGGCTGCGCGGGCGGATGAGCCGGTTGTTGCCGGATCTGGAACCGCCGGTCTGGTGTTTCGTTAACGTTCCGATGGTAAATATCTCGTCAAGCGAGATCAGAGCGCGTGGCGAATGGATTCGCTAGGCTGTACCGTGCGATTGGAGAGGTAAATTCGAGGTATGGATTCCGAGGGTCGACCGGTGAGGGTATCACGCCGTCTTCTGCTGGGCGGGTTGCTGGGCAGCGTCGCGAGCCAGGCATTTGCCAATGCGCCGCTGCGCTCGCTCCGCCCGGTTCCGCGCGATGCGGCGCTGGCGCGCGGCGCGGTCCGGCCGGCCACGGACCTGGTGGCCGAGGCCCGGCTGAGCGGCAAGGTGGCCTTTGCGGTGGCCGATGCCGAGACCGGCGAGATCATCGAGACGCGGAATCCAGTACTGGCGATGCCGCCGGCCAGCGTCACCAAGGCGGTCACGGCGCTTTACGCGCTGGACCGGCTGGGTCCGGATTTCCGGTTCCGCACACAATTGATCGGGACCGGGCCGCTGGTGAATGGCAAGCTGAAGGGCGACCTGGTGCTGGCGGGCGGCGGCGATCCGACGCTGGACAGCGACGCGCTGGGCGATCTTGCGGGGCGGCTGAAGGAGGCCGGGCTGCGCGAGATCGAGGGCCGGTTCCTGATCTCGGCAAGCAGCCTGCCCGCGATATTCTCCATCGATCCCGAACAGCCCGACCACATGGGCTATAACCCGGCAGTGTCGGGGCTGAACCTGAACTACAACCGCGTGCATTTCGAATGGAAGCGCGCCGGTGGCGGCGGCTACGACGTGTCGATGGACGCGCGCGCGCGCCGCTACAGCCCCGCGGTGGGCATCTCGCGGATGCAGATCGTGGACCGCCGGGTGCCGGTCTATACCTATGCCGATACCGGGGGCACCGACGACTGGACGGTGGCGCGGCGCGCGCTGGGTTCGGGCGGCAGCCGCTGGCTGCCGGTGCGCAAGCCCGAGCTTTACGCGGCAGAGGTGTTCCAGACGCTGGCACGGTCGCACGGGATCGTGCTGCCGCGAGCGGAGGTCATCGGCGAAACGCCCGCGGGCGAGGTCTTGGCCGAGCAGACGAGCGCGCCGCTGCGCGACATGTTGCGGTCCATGCTGAAATGGTCGACCAACCTGATCGCCGAAGTGGCCGGGCTGACCGCGACGCATGCCGACGGGAAGGGTGTGCGGACGCTGGCGGAATCGGCGGCCGAGATGAGCCGGTGGGCCAAGGAAAAGCTGGGCGCGCGCAAGGCGGCCTTCGTGGATCATTCCGGTTTGGGCGACCAGTCCCGGATGGCTGCGACCGACATGGTGCGGGCGCTGGTCCGGGTGCGCGAGGCTGGGGTTCTGGCGCCGATCCTGAAGCCGTTTCCAATGCGGAACAAGAATTACGAGGTGGTGCAGAACCACCCGGTGAAGGTTCGGGCCAAGACCGGCACGCTGAATTTTGTAAGCACGCTGGCTGGTTATGTCACAAGACCCGACGGGCGCGACCTGGCCTTTGCCATCTTCACCTCGGATCTGTCGCTGCGTGAGGCGATCGCCCCCGACGACCGCGACGTGCCGGATGGCAGCCGGGCCTGGGGCCGGCGCTCGCGGCACCTGCAGATGCGGTTGTTGGAGCGCTGGGGGAAACTGCCGGCGGCCTAGACGGTCTGATGGCGCGCGCGCGCCCCGCGTTCGATGGCGGCGGCGTGCAGGCGGTCGATGCTGAGCTCGTAGCGGATTTCGGCCAGAAGGTTCAATTCCTGTTCGCCCAGCCGGCCATCGGAGGCGGCGACGTCGCAGGCCAGGGCGTAGGCGGTCTCGTAGAGCTTCTCCGGAAGGTTTTCGCGGATCAGCCCGAACAGGGCGTCGAGCCCGTCCTCTTCGGCGAAGAGGTCGAACACGGTTTCGGACACGCGCTTGAGCCGGTCCTTGTCGTAGTCGGCGAAGACCGGCAGGTGATCGACAATGGCCTCGATGCTGACCAGCTCCGATGTGCGGATGTTCTCGTCCGACGCCGAGATCGCGATCATCACCGCGACGAGGGTGTCCTGCGGCGACATGGACAGGGATGTGTCGATCAAGGCGTGTTCCTGACGCGGCAATTGTGCAGGTGCAGAATATTGACGCGGGGGCGCGCGGGCAATAGGTAGCGGCGTCCCCGTGGGCGTGACCCGTCCCGAGCCTCCGGAAGAACCGACATGACCAGCACGCGCGAATTGGCGATGACGTCCAAGGCCTGGCCCTTCGAGGAAGCGCGGCGGCTGGTCAAACGCTACGAAAAGGCGCCGCCCGAGAAGGGGTTCGTGCTGTTCGAGACAGGCTATGGTCCGAGCGGGCTGCCGCATATCGGGACCTTCGGCGAAGTGCTGCGCACGACGATGGTGCGCCGTGCCTTCGAGATCCTGTCGGACATCCCGACGCGGCTCTACTGCTTTTCCGACGACATGGATGGCTTGCGCAAGGTGCCTGACAACGTGCCGCAGCCCGAGATGCTGGCCGAACACTTGCAGCGGCCGCTGACCCGGGTGCCGGACCCGTTCGGGACGCACGAGAGCTTCGGGCACCACAACAACGCCATGCTGCGGCGGTT